>NZ_AP026803.1:0-287500 GCF_033096005.1 Lactobacillus xylocopicola
TTGTTTGATATCAATAAATTTTGGGAACACTTCAACCAGGAAATGCGTGAGCGTTTCAACGAAGTTGCATACAATGCCTGGTTCAAGAACACAAAACCAATTTCCTATGATAAGGGCACACACGAACTAAAAATCGCAGTCCAAAACCCCGTAACCAAGGGATATTGGGAGAAGAATCTGTCTTCGCAACTGATTCAATCCGCCTATGGCTACGATAACCTTGAGGTCATGCCCGTCTTCCAAATTGAAGGCGAGCAAAGTTCGGAGCGTCTAGTGACCCCTAAGCCGCAAACTGAAAGCCAGCCACAAACGCCCGAACAAATGCCCAATGTCTTTGTCCGTAACCTCAAGCTCAACGAAAAATATACTTTTGACAACTTCGTTCAGGGTGAAGGCAACAAGCTAGCCGCTGGCGCAGCCCTGGCCGTTGCTGACAGTCCGGGGAGTTTCTATAATCCGCTCTTTATCTTTGGGGGCGTGGGACTTGGTAAGACCCACTTAATGCAAGCTGTTGGCCACCAAATGCTGGCTGAACGTCCAGGCGCCAAGGTTGTTTACATTCAAAGTGAAACCTTTGTCAACGACTTTATCAATTCCATCAAAAATAAGACCCAGGACCAATTCCGCGAGAAGTATCGAACTTGTGACCTCCTGTTGGTAGATGATATTCAATTTTTTGCCAAAAAAGAGGGTATCCAGGAAGAGTTCTTCCATACTTTTGAGACGCTATACAACGATCAAAAGCAGATCGTCATGACCAGTGACCGGCTGCCAACCGAAATCCCGGACTTATCCGAACGGTTAGTCTCCCGCTTCACCTGGGGCTTACAGGTAGAGATCACACCGCCAGACCTTGAAACGCGGATCGCCATTCTCCGCAAGAAGGCCGAAGCCGAAAAACTAACCATTGACGACAGTACCTTGGACTACATCGCCTCCCAGGTGGACACCAACATTCGCGAACTGGAGGGGGCGTTGGTTAAGGTCCAAGCCCATGCCACTATCGAGCACGAAGACATCAACGTGAACTTGGCCCGCGAAGCCTTGGCAGACTTAAAACTAGTCCAAAAAAATCGGGGTTTACAAATATCGAAAATCCAAGAAGTAGTAGCCAATTACTTTCAGACTTCTACTTATGAATTAAAGGGCAAGAAACGGGTGCGCCAAATCGTCGTCCCCCGGCAGATAGCCATGTACCTGGCCCGCGAGTTGACAGACTCGAGCCTGCCTAAGATCGGTCAAGAGTTCGGCGGCAAGGACCACACGACGGTAATGCACGCCTATGATAAAATTAGTCGTGAGCTTAAAACAGATGCTGAAGTCAAAACCGCGGTCTTTGATTTGAAGCAGATGCTCGACCATTAAAAGTGGCTAATTTGTGGACAACTAGCAGACTTGTGCACATCTTCTTAACCGTCCCAATTACGTTATTTTCGGATCAGCTTGACTTTTCAACAGAAATCACAGGACCTACTACTAATACTAACTAATATATAATTAAATAAATAAACAAACCCTAACCAGGAGGTCAAAAATGAAATTTACCGTCAATCGAAATCTTTTTCTCGATAATCTAACCAACGTCATGCATGCTATTTCTGCCCGTGCCACTATTCCCATTCTTAGTGGAATCAAGCTTAACCTATCTGAAGATGAGTTACTGCTAACGGGGAGCGATACGGACATTTCAATCGAAATTCGCATTCCCGTTAGTGAAGACTTAACCGTTGCTTCAACCGGAGCAATTGTGCTACCAGCTCGTTTCTTCAGTGAAATTATTAGACGCTTGCCAGGTAAGGAATTCTCACTTGAAGTTAAAGACAGTTTTCAAACCCAGATTATTTCTGAAAATAGTGAATTTACCATCAACGGCTTGGATGCTAATACTTATCCCCGCTTACCGGAAATTCCTGATGAGTCCGCTTTTGTTATTTCTGGCAAGACCTTCCGCGATATCATCAATGAAACGCAATTCGCCGTGGCCACTCAAGAAAGTCGCCTAGTTTTGACGGGTGTTCACTTTACCTTTAGCCCGACCAAGATTAATGCCGTGGCCACTGACTCCCACCGCTTGTCAAGTCGTGCTTTGACCCTTGATAAGGGGCCCCAAGCCAAGACCGACTTAATTATTCCGGGCAAGAGCCTGCTTGAACTGGCCCGCATTATCGGTGAGACTGACCCTGAAATCAAGGTTTGTCCGGGCGACAACCAAGTATTGTTTGAGATTGGCAACATTCTCTTCTATTCGCGTCTACTAGAGGGCAGTTATCCTGACACGGATCGCCTGATTCCAACCGAAAAAACGACGACCGCTGTCTTTGACCTGGCTGAATTGTCCAGCGCATTGGACCGAGCAAGTTTATTAACCCATGCTGGGCGTAATAACGTGGTTGACCTAACTTTGGATACAGAGCAGCAGACTGCCAACTTATCTGGTGAGTCCGCTGAAATCGGGAATGTTGAAGAAAATGTTAGCTTTAAGAAGCTGGAGGGTAAGAATCTGAAGATCTCCTTCAATCCGGACTACCTGCGTGATGCCTTGCGGGCCTCGGTAACTGATTCAGTAATCATGGACTTCACTGAGCCACTGCGGCCATTCACGGTTAATCCAGATCAGGCGGAGATCGACTTTGTTCAGTTGATTACACCAGTGCGCACTTTTTAAGAGATTTTAGTTTGACTAAGCCATCATTCGATGGCTTTTTTTCTGGTCAACTTTTCTTATTCGAGCTCAAAAGGGGCGTATTTTATTCAAAAGGTCATTTGCGGTAAAGTGTTTATTTTTCTTAACGGCGGCTAGACGGCTTTATATTGGCTTTTAGTTGTCTTTTGCTCGTGAAACGAATATAATTAATATATGTGTTTAAAGTGATGAAGGTGAATATTATCAAAGAAGTTAGCGTAAAGGGTGAGTACATTACCCTGAGTCAATTCTTGAAGGAAGAGAGCATCATCTCCTCTGGTGGTCAGGCCAAGTGGTATCTGCAAGACAACCCAGTTCTGTTGAATGGAGTTGCAGAAAATCGGCGGGGTAAGAAGCTGCGACCGGGTGACCAAGTGAAAATTGACCAAGAAGTGTACGAATTTCGGTAATTCTCGATGTATCTCAAGCAGTTTAGTGCGCAGCATTATCGCAACCTGCAGCAGCTTGACGTTGAGTTTGATCCCAATGTCAATATTTTTATTGGGCAAAATGCTCAAGGCAAGACTAACCTGTTAGAAGCAATCTATTTCTTGGCGCTGACCCGCTCGCACCGTACGAGTAACGACAAGGAACTTTTGGCTTTTGGTCAGGATTATGCCAATATTACGGGACATGTCTATAAGAGTCAGGTTGACCTTTCCCTGCGCGTATTGCTCACTAAGAAAGGCAAAAAAGTCTGGGTGAACCGGATTGAACAAGCGAAGTTGTCCAAGTATGTGGGGCAGCTTAACGCTATTTTATTTTCTCCAGAAGACTTGGAACTGATCAAGGGCGCACCTAGCTTGCGGCGGCGTTTCATGGATCAGGAATTTGGTCAAATTAACGCTGAATACCTATATTTTGCGGGTAAGTATCGGCAAGTACTACAACAAAAGAATAATTATCTCAAGCAGTTGGCTAAGGGTGCTGCACGAGACCCACTGTTTTTAGATGTGTTGTCTGACCAGTTAGCTGGTGTAGCAGCAGAAGTCGTGGTACGTCGATTTAAGTTTTTAACTTACCTGAATCAGTATGCCCAAGATGCTTATGCCCACATTAGTCCTAGCGGTGAGAAGTTAACGGTCAAGTACCGACCATCGGTCAAAGAGGTTGACAAGCAGGATAGTGTTGAGGAAGTCTACCACAAGCTGCTAGCTAACTTTCGCAAAAATAAAGACAGTGAACTCTATAAGGGGACGACCCTAAATGGTCCCCACCGCGATGATATTGAGTTCGAACTGGATGGTCAGGATGCCCACTTATACGGGTCTCAGGGACAGCAGCGGACAATCGCATTGAGTATTAAGTTAGCAGAGATCAAGTTAGTACACCACCTGACCAAGGAATATCCCTTACTCTTACTGGATGATGTGATGAGTGAGCTGGATCATGACCGGCAGAGTGCCCTGCTTAACTACATTCACGGCAAAACCCAAACCTTCATCACGACGACCGACCTTGCCGGTATTTCCTGGGAAATAATCAAAAAACCAAAAGTGTACCGGATCAATTCGGGCAAGATCTATTTAGAAGAGGAGAAACTAAATGGCTGATAACAAGAATAATAACTCCGACCAAATCAAGCAGTATGAAAAAGAGGCAGATAAGTATAATGCCAGTCAAATTCAGGTCTTAGGAGGTCTTGAAGCGGTCCGCAAACGGCCGGGGATGTATATTGGTTCTACTAGTTCGCAAGGTTTGCACCACTTAGTGTGGGAAATAATCGATAACGGAATCGATGAAAGTCTGGCCGGTTTTGCCAGCAAGATTGAAGTGACAATCAATGAAGATGGTAGTGTAACTGTTCAGGATGACGGCCGCGGGATTCCGGTCGACATTCAAAAGAAGACTGGTCGTCCAGCCTTAGAGACGGTCTTCACGGTGCTGCACGCCGGTGGTAAGTTTGGTGGTGGGGGCTACAAGGTTTCCGGTGGTCTTCACGGTGTTGGGGCGTCAGTTGTTAACGCCTTGTCAACTAAGCTTGAAGTTATAACCATGCGTGATGGCAAGAAGTACCAGATTGATTTCACCCGTGGTCGGGTCAACCATGAAATGGCGATGACTGGATCAGTACCAGCAGGTGAGCATGGTACCATCGTGCACTTTTTCCCTGATGCAGATATCTTTACTGAGACCACGTCCTTTGATGACAAGATCCTCAAAACGCGAATTCGAGAGCTAGCCTTTTTGAACAAGGGACTTAAATTGACTTTCACGGACAAGCGTAAGGAAAGCGCTGAAACGGACGTTTATCACTTCGAAGGTGGAATTAAAGAGTACGTTTCTTTCTTAAACCATGGTACCGAAGTATTATTTGATGAACCAATTTACGTTGAAGGTAATGATAATGACATCAACGTTGAAGTCTCGCTGCAATACACTCAAGGCTATAAGACTACGCTGATGACCTTCGCTAACAATATCCACACCTATGAGGGGGGGATGCACGAAGCCGGCTTTAAGACGGCTTTGACCCGGGTGGTGAATGATTACGCCCATAAAACCAAGTTATTGAAAGACAGTGATGACAACCTGTCTGGTGAGGATATTCGTGAAGGAATGACCGCGGTTGTTTCAGTTAAGCACCCTAATCCGCAATTTGAGGGCCAGACTAAGACCAAACTTGGTAACTCTGATGCTCGTACCGCTGTTGATCGGGCCTTTTCAGAAACCTTTAGCCGCTTTTTACTAGAAAATCCGCAGGAAGGTCGCAAAATTGTTGAGAAGGCTCAACTAGCTGAAAGAGCACGGACTGCTGCTAAACGGGCGCGTGAAGTTACCCGGAAGAAGTCGGGCTTAGAAATTGCCAATCTACCTGGTAAATTAGCCGATAACACAAGTAACGATCCGAGCATTTCAGAATTGTTCATCGTTGAGGGGAACTCCGCCGGTGGTTCGGCCAAGCAGGGGCGGTCACGACTAACTCAAGCTATTCTGCCAATTCGAGGCAAAATTCTCAACGTTGAGAAGGCCTCAATGGACCGTATTTTGGCCAACGAAGAAATACGGTCCCTCTTTACGGCTTTGGGAACAGGCTTTGGAGCTGACTTTGACGTTTCTAAAGCCCGTTACCACAAGTTGATTATTATGACGGATGCCGATGTCGACGGTGCCCACATTCGCACGCTACTGTTAACCCTCTTTTACAACTACATGCGTCCCATGATTGAAAAGGGCTACGTCTATATCGCTCGTCCACCTCTATACCAGGTTCGTCAGGGTAAAGTTATTCGCTACTTGGATACTGACGAGGAGCTACATGACTACCTGGGAAGTCTGCAACCGAGTCCGAAGCCAACGGTTCAGCGTTACAAGGGTCTAGGTGAAATGGATGCAGACCAGCTATGGGAAACGACGATGAATCCTGAAAACAGGCGACTTGACCGGGTTGATCCGGAATTTGCCAAGAATGTGGATGAAGTCTTCGAGTTACTCATGGGGAATGAAGTAGCACCGCGACGTAATTTCATTGAAACTAATGCCAAATACGTTGAGAACTTGGATGCTTAGGAGGTCTAAATGGATAACGACAATCAAGGTCAAGATCATAGAATAAGAAATGTCGACCTGACGAACGTAATGAATAGCTCGTTTTTGGATTATGCCATGTCGGTTATCGTTGCGCGTGCTCTACCCGATGTGCGTGACGGCTTAAAGCCAGTTCAGCGGCGTATTCTCTATGGAATGAGCGAACTGGGTGTTACGCCGGACAAGCAATACAAGAAGTCAGCCAGAATTGTCGGTGAAGTCATGGGTAAATTCCACCCCCATGGTGACTCTTCGATATACTTGGCCATGGCCCATATGGCCCAAGACTTCAGCTATCGGTACATGTTAGTTGATGGTCATGGTAACTTTGGGTCAGTCGATGGTGACGAACCAGCCGCAATGCGTTATACCGAGGCGCGAATGAGCAAAATCGCGGTCGAGATGCTGCGTGACATTAATAAAAATACGATTGACTGGCAACGTAACTACGATGACTCTGAGAATGAGCCGGTTGTCTTACCGGCTAGAATACCTAATCTGCTAGTCAACGGGACCAGCGGAATTGCGGTCGGAATGACTACTAACATTCCGCCTCACAACCTCTCTGAAGTAATTAAAGGGATTCATATGCTGATGAATAACCCGGATATTACAACCAAGGAACTAATGAAGGCCATTCCCGGTCCTGATTTTCCCACCGGTGGTACGATTATGGGTCGGGGTGGCATCTACCGGGCCTATGAAACGGGCCGGGGCAACATTGTTGTGCGAGCTAACACCACCATTGAAACCGAAAAGAGTGGCCGAGAACGGATTGTCGTCACTGAGCTGCCTTACTTGGTAAATAAGGCTGAATTGGTGAAGAAGATTGCTGATTTGGCCAGGTCTAAAACAATTGATGGCATCACCGGGGTGCGGGATGAGTCTGACCAGACGGGAATGCGGATGACCATTGATATCCGCCGGGATGCTAGTGCCAGTGTGGTGTTGAATAACTTATTCAAACTAACGCAGATGCAGGCTAACTTTGGGATGAATATGGTGGCCATTGCGGATGGCGCACCGCACTTTTTGACCCTGAAGCAAATGCTGGAATATTACTTGGAACATCAAGAAGATGTGGTAACCCGTAGAACCAAGTTCGAACTCGCTAAGGCTGAGGCCCGGGCGCACATCTTAGAGGGGCTGAAGATAGCCCTAGACCATATTGACGAGATTGTTCATATTATCCGTCAGAGTGAGTCAAGTGACATTGCTAAGGCAGCCCTGATCAGTCGCTTTGGTCTGGATGACAAGCAGTCACAGGCTATCTTAGACATGAGGCTGGTACGGCTGACTGGCTTGGAACGGGACAAGGTAGAAGCTGAATACAAGGAACTGCAGGTCAAAATTGCTGATTACAAGGATATCTTGGCGCGCCATGAACGAATCAATGAGTTGATTTATGAGGAATTACTTGATATTCAAAAGCGTTTTGGTGACGAGCGCCGAACCAAGATTGGTGATGGCGAAGTGATTTCAATTGAAGATGAAGATCTGATTGAAAAGCAGGACGTGCTGCTGACCCTGACCCACAGTGGCTACATTAAGCGCATGCTGATTAATGAATTTAAGACACAGAACCGTGGCGGTAAAGGTATCAAGGGCATGGGGATTAAAGACGGCGACTTCATTGAGAAATTGCTTTATGCAAGTACGCATGACCTAGTCCTGTTCTTTACTAACAGGGGTAAAGTCTACTCCAAAAAAGCCTATGAAGTTCCTGAATTTGGACGCACGGCCAAGGGGCTACCGGTTGTCAACTTGTTACAACTTGAAAAAGGCGAAAAAATTCAGACGATTATTACAATTCCGCCAGATGCTGCTGAACATTACCTCTTCTTCATTACGAGGTTAGGAGTAGTTAAACGAACCAAGGTCAGTGACTTTGCCAATATCCGCAACAGCGGTCTAATTGCCCTCACTCTGCGTGACGGTGACGAGCTGACCAACGTCTTAACGACTGATGGTAGGCAAGATATCTTGATTGGTACCCACTTAGGATATGCGGTGCGCTTCAATGAAGAAGCGGTGCGCTCGATGGGTAGAACGGCTGCTGGGGTACGCGGCATCAACTTGCGGACCGACGATTATGTGGTCGGGTCCGGTGTCATCAAGGATACTGATGAAGTTTTGGTGGTTTCCGAGAACGGTTACGGTAAACGGACACCTGCGAGTGAATATCCGGTTAAGGGCCGCGGCGGCAAAGGCATCCAGACTGCCAAGGTGACGACCAAGAACGGACCGCTTGCCGGGGTAACCGTAATTGACGGAACTCAGGATATCATGGTTATCACCAATGATGGCATCATGATTCGCTTCAAGATTGACAGTGTTTCGCAGACTGGGCGAAGCACGATTGGGGTTCGTCTGATTAAAGTTGGCGATGACAGCAAGGCCGCAAGTTTAGCCGTTGTTCCGGTGGAAGAAGACCAGGAAGTGGCAGACGATAGCGCGGAGGTTAGTGAAACCTTAGACGATCCACAAGAATAAGTAATAGCTAAAAATTACTAAAAAATTATCAGACTTTTAACGTATTTACTGTTAGGAAGGAGAACTTCCCTCAGGATCACGTGAAGATAGTTTGGTAATTTTTTTGTTTGTGTGCTAGAATTAGAGATTGCGAGTAATAAACTTAATTACTCCTTGTTCTTGATTTTAGCAAGAACCATTTAGTCCAGAAGGAGGTGCACTAGTATGACAACTACTAAGTACGAAATAACTTATATTATCAAGCCTGACATTGATGAGGAATCAAAGAAGGCCTTGGTTGAAAACTATGATAAGGTTATTACCGATAACGGTGGTACGATGGTTGAATCAAAAGACTGGGAAAAGCGTCATTTCGCATACGAAATCAATAAATACCGTGAAGGAACATATCACGTTATGGTTTTCGATGCTGACAATGCTGAAGCAGTCAACGAATTTGATCGTTTGTCCAAGATTGATACTGCTGTTTTGCGTTCAATGATCGTTAAGATTGACGAATAATACAAAAACTTTATCGTTTTCGTGATTTAGGAAAGGAAGGACTTGAAGTATGATTAATCGAGTTGTACTTGTAGGCCGTCTAACACGTGATCCTGAATTGCGTACTACTGGGAGTGGGATCTCGGTTGCTACGTTTACGCTTGCCGTTGACCGTCAGTTTACTAACGCTCAAGGTGAGAGAGGTGCGGATTTTATCAGCTGTGTCATTTGGCGCAAGGCGGCAGAGAACTTCTGTAACTTTACGTCCAAAGGGTCGCTAGTTGGTATTGATGGCCGGATTCAAACCAGAACTTACGATAATAAAGACGGGCAGAGGGTATATGTAACTGAAGTTGTCGTTGATAACTTCTCATTGCTCGAATCACGTAAAGATCGTGAAGCTCGTGGTCAAAACGGTGGTTTTACACCTAATAATAATGGGAATTTTGGTAATCCAAATACCAACAATTCATCAAACATGGGAAATCCTAGTCAGAATAACAGTCAAGCAAGTGCCCCGCAAGATCCGTTTGCTGGATCGGGTGACACGATTGACATTTCTGATGATGATTTGCCCTTCTAACTTTTTAAGAAAGGACCGAGGATATGGCTCAACAAAGAAGAGGTGGCGGCGGAGGTCGTCGTCGTAAGGTTGACTACATTGCAGCTAACCATATTGATCACGTTGATTACAAGGACGTTGATCTGTTGAAACATTTTATCTCTGAAAGAGGTAAAATCTTACCACGTCGTGTCACTGGCACCAGCGCTAAAAATCAGCGTAAGGTAGCTAAGGCAATCGAAAGAGCTCGCATTATGGGCTTATTGCCATTTGTTACTGAAGACTAAGTAGACAATAAGTAAAACACTAGGCGATAAGTAGTCTGGTGTTTTTTTGTGCTGTAAAGTCCCTGAATGTATATGATGCTGAATTATACAGTTGGTAATTGAATTAACGTAACTATAGCCCCTCGCAAACAAAAGCAATTTTGAATAGTGCGGGCAGGAGCCCGCATTTGTTTATCATCTTAAGCTAATTCAAGGGGAGTTTCTTATCCGGTCAATACAAGGTATAATAAGAATGATGTATTCTACATTGGATTAGGAAGGATCTTACATGAAAGATTTTTTGCGTAAGCTTGAATTCCCTGCTTTTATCAAAGATTCACGGTTGACCGCTGCCATTATCATCATTTTGGCCTTGTCGCTCCTGGGCAGCATTGTTGCGTTGGTCATGAACCCATTATTTGGTTTAGCAATGGTGCTGATTTTTATTCTGACTGTTGTTTGTGTCGCATATGGTGCCTATATCTTAGCGGGTAATGCCAATAACTTTGCGGTTAGCCTGTCTTACCGGATTAAACGCAGTGAGCAAGAAGCGATGATTAAGATGCCTTTGGGCATTTTACTTTACGATCAGGACCGGCAGATCCAGTGGGTGAACCCCTACTTGCAGCTTTACCTGAAAGATGAGGACTTGATTGGACATACAATCAAGTCAGTTGATTCAGATCTCGACCAGTTGATTGATCAGACGCTAAAAGCTAAAACCGCTGAAAATCATACTGTGAACTGGGATAACCACGAGTTTGAGATGGTCATTCAAGATAATTTGGGTGTCCTCTACCTGCTTGATATCACACGCTACGCGCAGATTGAGCATAAGTACAATAATGAATTGTTGGCGATTGGTCAGGTTTTTATTGATAATTATGACGAACTGAGTGAGACGATGCGTGACCAAGAATTGACGGCTACAAGTTCGTACGTGCAGAATACCTTGAGTAATTATGCTAAGAGCTTTAATGCCTATCTTAAGCGGATTGACGAAGATCACTTTCTGCTGCTTTTGCATATGGAAGACTTGACCAAGATGGAAAAAGACAAGTTTTCAGTTTTGGATAAGATGCGGATGGAGACCAGCCGTAACAACACTCCGCTGACTCTATCAATTGGGATTGCCTTTGGCAGTAGTCAGATTACTGAGCTAGCAGACCAGGCTCAGTCTAACCTTGACCTGGCCTTGGGGCGAGGCGGTGACCAGGTCGTCTTGAGTCAGCCAGGTGAGTCAGCCCGTTTCTACGGTGGTAAGTCTAACCCAATGGAAAAAAGGACGCGTGTTCGAGCGCGGATGGTTTCACAAGCTATCAGTGAACTCTTCAAGGAGGCTGACCGTGTCTTTGTTGTTGGTCATGCCAGTCCTGACATGGATTCAGTCGGCAGTGGTATTGGCGTTGTCAAAATCGCTCGGCTCCACGGAGTTAAGGCTAACTTTGTCCTCGATGTCAATAAGACTAACTATGATGTTAGCCGACTGCTTACTAAGATGCGGGAGGCCGAGGACGATCAGGAAGTCTTTGTTGCGCCAAATGAGGCACTGGAAAGTGTGACAGATAAGTCAGTCTTGGTAATGGTCGATCATTCCAAGTATTCTATTACCTACTCTAAGGATCTGTATGATCGCTTGAAGAATCGGATTATCGTGATTGACCACCACCGCCGCGGTGAAGAATTCCCCGAAAATCCGATGTTGACTTATGTTGAACCGTACGCATCATCTGCCTGTGAGTTAGTTACTGAGATGGTCGAGTACCAGCAGCCCAATTCTGGCAAACGCGTTTTGACAGATATTGAAGCTACAGCCATGCTGGCGGGTATCACGGTCGATTCTAAGGAGTTTTCCTTGCGTACAGGAACGAGAACTTTTGATGCAGCCAGTTACTTGCGCTCAATTGGTGCTAGTTCGGTCGGTGTGAGTGAGTTACTTAAGGAAGACATTGATAGTTTTCTGGAACGAACCAAGCTAGTTTCTAGTTTGCAGATGATTAAGCCTAAGATGGCAGTCTTATGCGGAAACGACAAGCAGGTGGTTGATCCGATTATTACGGCGCAAGCGGCTGATACTGCTCTTGACTTAGAAAATGTTGAGGCCAGCTTTGCCATTACGCGCCGTGACAAAGAGACCATCAGTATTTCAGCTCGTTCGATGGGTGACATTAATGTTCAAGTAATTATGGAAAAGCTTGGCGGCGGTGGACATCTATCTAACGCGGCAACCCAAATTAAGGGTATTACAGTTAAAGAAGCACTTGAAAAGTTGCTCGTCGCGGTTGATACTTATGAACAAGAGAATGATTAAAGGAGAAGACCAATGAAAGTTATTTTTACTGAAGACGTTAGAGGTCGCGGCAAGCGCGGCGAAGTTAAAAATGTTCCCGATGGTTATGCCCAGAACTTTTTATTTAAACGTGGTCTGGCTAAGGCGGCGACTAAGGCCAATATGCATACTTTGGAACGCTTAGCAGCAAACGAAAAGGCGGCTTATGAGACTGAAAAGGCTGAAGCAGAAAAGGTCAAAGCAGAGCTCGACCGGGATGAGACGGTTGTGAACTTCAAGTCCAAGGCGGGTGAAGATGCTCGCTTGTTTGGTTCAATTTCAGGTAAAAGAATTGTCGAGGGGCTAGAAGAGCAGTTTGGAATTAAGGTCGACAAACGCAAATTGAGCCTGCCTGAGCCGATTAAGACCCTGGGCTACACAAATGTACCGGTTAAGTTATTTAAGGGCGTAGAAGCCAAAATTCGCGTTCACGTTACCGAACAGAATTAGCCCGCCGTTAGATTCTAAAAAAGTGGTCATAATTAATGGATAATATTGTCTCGCAACAAATACCGCATGATGATGAAGCGGAAAAAGCGGTTTTAGGTGCAATTTTTATTGATCCAGAGGTAATTGCGGATGCTAGTGCGGAAGTTCAAGCCGATGATTTCTATAAAAAAGCCAATCAGTTAATCTTCCAGGCAATGCTGAATTTGTCTGATCGCGGGGATGCAATCGATCCGTTGACTCTACAAGATGAGTTAACGAAGCAGAATCAAATGGATGATATTGGTGGTATTGCCTATGTGTCTGAGCTTGCTCTGGCCACGCCAACCGCGGCTCACGTTACTTACTACGCCAAAATCGTTCACCGAAAGGCGCTTTTGCGGCGGCTTATTTCGGCTAGCCAAAAAATTATTTCTAATGCAATGCAGGATTCCGATGAAGTGACTGACATTCTTGATGACGCCGAGAGCGAAATCATGAATGTTTCTTCGGAAAACAATGTGAATGGTTTTCGCGGAATAAAGGATATTGTTAACGCAACAATTGAAGAAATCAACAATATTCCGGAAGACGGCAACATGGTCACAGGCTTGCCCACGGGCTTTGTCGAACTCGACAAGATGACGACTGGTTTCCATGATGACGAGCTGATTATTGTGGCTGCGCGGCCCGGGGTTGGTAAAACGTCCTTTGCCATGAATATTGCCCAGTTTGTCGGCTTACATACTGATCAAGCGGTGGCGGTCTTTTCGCTGGAAATGAGCGGTGAACAGCTGGTTCAACGGATGCTTGCCTCAGAAGGGCTGATTAACTCCCAACACCTCAGGACGGGGCAGCTGGATGAAGAAGAGTGGAGCAAGCTGGTGATTGCTTCGGGGTCACTGGCGAACGCTGATGTCTACATTGATGACACGCCGGGGATTAAGATGAGTGAGATCAGGGCCCAGGCCCGCCGCTTAGCCAAAGAGAAGGGGAACTTAGGGTTAATTGTAATTGATTACCTGCAGTTAATTGAAGGACCACGCAGCGAGTCGCGCCAGCAAGAAGTCTCGGCGATTTCGCGGCAATTAAAAAAGTTGGCCAAGGAAATTCACGTTCCGGTAATTGCCCTGTCCCAGTTATCGCGGTCGGTTGAACAGCGGCAAGACAAGCGCCCAGTTCTGTCTGATATTCGTGAATCCGGTTCAATTGAGCAAGATGCCGACATCGTTTCATTTTTGTATCGCGATGATTATTATCGCGACGAAGATGAAGATGGCGGTGGCGAACACCAGGAAGTTGATGCTGAAGACGATAATGGTGAAGTTGAAGTAATTATTGAAAAGAACCGGTCGGGTAGCCGCGGAACCGTCAAGTTGATGTTCTCCAAGCCCTATAACCGCTTTTCCAACCTTGATTATCGTCATAGTCAGCCGGGTTAAAGGAAGCCAAAACAGCTCTGTCCCTTTATTGCTGATCATTTTATAAAAAAACAAGCGTTTTCAATGACATTATTTGCTAGTAGTTGTACTATCAAGGTGTACATAGATATGTTTTATGAAAGGACAGATTACTATGGTTGATAAAGGATTCAAAGACAAGGTAGCTGGTAAGGCTAAAGAAGTCAAGGGTAAAGTTCAACAAGCTGCCGGCGACATGAAAGATAAGGCGCAGGAAGCGACTGATAGCGTTAAAGATAAGGTCGATGACGTTAAAGACAACATGAAGAAATAATTGTGTAAATAAAAAGAGTCAGTGGGAAATAGTTTCCGCTGGCTCTTTTGTGTTACACATGAAACAAGTTAGACCTAGTGTAGCTTCTGCTGGATGTCTGGCGGTAGTTTCAAATTAGGGTGCGCCGGATCGTAGAATTCGTAAAAAACAGGTGCCTTGTTAGAATCGTTACTCTTGGGGTAAAGCGCATAATTGCTGGCCATCAGGGGGACGGTCAGGTTGTTCTTATACGAGTCCCAAATATTGCTAAAAATCTGCGCAATTAGTTTCCGTTCTTGCGGATCCAGTGACATGAAGACCCGGCTGAGGCGATAGGTCCCAACTAGCTTGTTCCTAGTCAACTGGTGCAATTGATCAATGTCAAAGTTTTCAAAGGCCTCAAATAAGTCGGAGAAAGTTTCCTCTCGTTTGTCTTTAGGGATAGAGTGGGTGAAGCTGATGAAGGCATGGCGAATTATCCTGCTTCCCGGTGAAAGTCCAGCTGCCAGCGTGAAACTATCCCGACCAACCGACCAGCGCCTTGGATCATGCTGGTTGCGCATTGCTACCGTACTTTTAACAACCAAGGTTTGTTCGGGATGGTCTAGCATGGCCCCAAAAATTGACCCTTGGGGGATGTATGTCCGCATTTTGGGCATGGCCTGCACAAAGCCCGGACTGGTATACACCTTGTGAAAGAAACCCGGACCGTCGAAGCTAATAGCCTTGATAACGCGAGCTTGAATTGCTGGCGTGGCGACACTAAGGGCATATTGGGCGAAGTTGCCGCCCTTAGAGTGACCAAGCAGGTAGATTCGTTTGTGGGGATAGCGCTGGGCGATGGTTGCGAGGTAATCAGCGGCCACATTTTGACCGTAAATTTCGGGCATGTAGTTCATGCGCATATCTTCCTGCCAGCCCGTCATGGAACCATCTGTTCCGCGAAAGACAACTGCAAGTGTGTCCGCGTTAATAACAAAAGTAGCAGCACAGAACTGTAAGGGATGAGGAACCGTTTCCAGTCGGTCAGTCCAATCAAGAATCTTAATAGAGCCAATTCTCGGACTTTCTGAAAGCAGAATTATTTCGGCTGCTGTTTCAGAATGCATTTGATGCTGAAAAGACGGTGATTTGCGCAACTGGTCTGCAACTTCGCCTAATGTGTGGTTAGCAACTGAATCGTCGGCTGGTAGGTAGACCAGGGAAGATAGGAGAGCTGCATCGACACTGTTGAATGGTTTTTCGGCAAACAAGAGGTCGCCGCGCCAACGTAAGTAGTCAAGTGAACCAGCCATTAATTTGCTCCTTTCAAATAAAAGTACTTATATTGTATATAATTATGTTGGTAAATAGCAAAAAATAAGCAAAAAAAAGCAATAGATTTATCCATTGCTTAATGATTAGTAAATATTTGCTTGTTATTTGCTAATACTAGAATAACTAATGCGCTTAATGTCGGGGTATTTGCGCAGCGCCATAATAATTTTGTTTTCGTCAATGTTGTTGTTGATGATGCCATCTACAAAGAAGATGATTCGCTTATCAGTAACGTTGAGTATCTTGACAGATACATTTTCAACGTGATTGGCCTCTAGTTCAGCTTCGATAGTATGCAAAATCTTGTGCTTGTTAACGGCCTCAATCTGAATGTTAAAGCGAATATGCATAATAATCTTGTCGATGAGACTATCATCGTGGAACAACATCTGGATGATGAATAGCAGAATAGTTGTGGCAATACCTAGCAGGTATAGGCCTGATCCGATCGCCATGCCAATAGCGGCTGTGGCCCAGATACCTGCAGCGGTGGTTAAGCCGGAAATTTGCTGCTTCTTAACCAAAATCGCTCCGGCACCAATAAATGAAATACCGGATACAATTTGCGCAGCAATTCGTGAAGGGTCTAAGGCCATATCAGACATTTTAAGTAAGTCAGCAAAACCATACTTTGAAACAATCATAAAGAGGGCAGAAGAAAATGCTACAACTATGTGGGTTCTAACCCCCGCGCTTTTTCGTTGAATTGCCCGTTCATAGCCAATCAGGGCGCCACACAGCGAAGCTACCAGGATTCGCAATAACCAAGAAAATTGATCAGCAACCGGCATTATATCGATCATCATATCACTCCATTTGAAAAAATCAGTTTGTACTATACTTGGAGAAATTATACTCTAAATACCTTATCAAGAATTAGTTATAACAAAAATTAAGGAAATGTCAAAAAGCACTTGCAAGAACACGGCTAATATGGTTTAATTAATATCGTTGTCAAGTTTGACAATGCTGACTTAGCTCAGTTGGCAGAGCACGTCACTAGTAATGATGAGGTCGGAGGTTCGAATCCTCTAGTCAGCATAAATTTTTATAAATTAGCTCTAAGAAGTCTATTATTGAGGTGTTATAAATACCTTGATAATAGACTTCTTTCTTGTTTTTAATTTTTAGTTGATACTTATGCAAAGTTGTTAATATTTAGCTTTTGCTACAAAAGTAGAATTTGGTAATTTTTGTGGGGTGTTTTAAATATAAAATTGCTAAGATTGGAGCGAAAATTTATCGGCAATTAAAGGCAATTAGTGTTAGTTATTGGACTACCAAAATTGCTTTACAAAGAGGTAATAATGATATATTTTGAAAATGCTAATAATCAAGAGTATCTTTTTTAGATTGCTAGACCTATACCAAGGCAGTATTTAAGGACATCATTAGCAGACGCTGTTGGAAAACCTGAACTCGCAGATTATAATAAATATCCAAATTGGGAGCAGGTAAAAATGACTAGAAATAAGTTGGGACAATCATTTTCAAGCGAAAAGTTGGTGTACTAATAACATGGTGATAAGCAACTTTTTATTGATTGCCTTTGCAATAATGTCATCTTTGTCCAGGGGGATAATCTCAGTAATTGATCGTTATCAGATGGGTTACCGCCATCAAAGTTCAATTAATGTGAATTTTTTGAATAATCTTTGCAGTACGGCATTAGTAACCATATTTTTAATTGGTTTGTTGAATAAATTCCCCACGCCCAAAATAACGGGAAACTATGTTGGCAAAATTATTATTTACGGTTTGCTTGCACAGCTAGTTGCGTATGGCTACAGCTATGTTTTTAAAAAAGTAACGATAATGCAATCCATTGTTTTAAGCAAAATGACCGACTTGTTTATTCCCTTAGCCATCTGTTTAACCATGGGTTACTTTAACAAGTCGTCATATTTGATCTCAATTATATCTACGATCATTGTAGTTTGTTACATTATTTTTAAGCAGAGACACAGTCAGATGAATGTAACAACTTTGTTAAAAACATTTATGGTTATTGGTCCCCTGTTGATTGTACAAGCAGCACTATCGCCATTATTAACTAAAGAGGTTATAAGGCTGGTTGATCTGGTATACTTCACGATTGCTACAATTTATATTCGTTGTATCATCACAATTATTACTTTTTGGGTTAAGCATCATAGTTTGCGCATTAAGGGTGTAAAAATTAACAAACAGCTCTTTGGGATTTATGGTGCGCGTGCAGTTTTGACAATACTGGCACAAGCGACTTATACCTTAGCAACATCATCGCCTAATTCGGGAATTGCGTGGATTTTTCTTAATATGACCAATTTATATAGTGTTATTTTTGGTAGTTTTGCATTAAAGGAAAAAATCCATGTTTCTGATGTGCTACTGATTATTTGTATTTTTGGGTTAGCGCTAATATCCAAATAATTAAATTATGACTTAAGCTATAGTGACCACAAAGGTGGCCGCAGAGTTTTGCTGATAAGCCTTAAAAGGGTTGTGACAAAAATAAGTGAAAATATCCTTTAAGCTTCTACTCGTACTAAGAAAACAATCGAAAGATTTTTAAGTCTGTGATCCAGGTTCAGAAGAATTTAGACGACAGGCTTTTTTGTTGCAGTTGTTGGAGCAGTATACCATCGGTAGAATGAGTTCCCCCTTGGGCAGGGGAATACTATCAAGATGTTTATGAAAACATATATCCATGTAAACAAAGATCGTAATGCAAAATGCCGGAGTTGATAATGAATAGCAAATAATAGTGAAATTGCTTGTAAAACCCTCTTCTACATTATATAATGATTAAAGTATTATAAAATAAGGAATTTTAAATGTGATAAATATAAAAGTAATTAGTTATAGCTATAAAACTTTTGAAAAAAATTCTGGATTACATGGAACAATAAAAGACTTTTTTCATCGTGAGAAAGTATATGTGTCTGCGTTAAAAAAAGTTAACCTGAACATAAAAGATGGTGAAGTTGTTGGCTTAATAGGTCCAAATGGTGCTGGTAAAACAACATTAGTTAAAGTTTTAACGGGAATTCTGTCTCCGACTAATGGTCAAGTAGTGATAGATGGGATATTCCCAGACAGCCATGACAAAAAAATGTTAGCAAATATTGGTGTGCTTTTTGGTCAAAAATCACAGCTTTCTTGGGATTTGCCTCCCATTGACACTCTTAATATGTTGGGAAGTATTTATAATATTGATGTTAATGATTTCGATGCAAGATTGTCGGAACTTTCAAATATGTTGAATGCCAAAGATATCTTACGTACGCCAACTAGAAATCTTTCTTTGGGACAACGAGTAAAGTGCGATTTAATATGTTCTTTAATACATAATCCTAAATATTTGTTTCTTGATGAGCCTACTTTGGGATTAGATCTAGTAACTCAAGAAAGTATATATAATTTTTTACGTAAATTAAATCAAGTTAATGGTACAACGATTATAATAACATCGCATAATATGCGTGATATTGAGGCTGTAACAAAAAGGCTGTTAATTTTGGCAAAAGGTAAAATTATTTTTGACGGTTCAATTAAATCATTACCAGTAAATGTTAATGAATATAAAAAATTTTGCGTTAGATTATATGATGGTAAAAAAGAACAAATTGAAGAAAATATATCTGCCGATAATTTAAGTAAGACATTGAAAAGTATAGATCCAAAACAAATAATTTCTATTTCACGTGAAGGTGTGTCAGTTGAGGAATTGATTTTGAAAATTTATAAAAATCAGGAATTTTGAGATGGTAAAAAAATACTTAGCAATTTTTTATTTAGGACTAAAAGATAGTTTAATTTACAGAAGTAATTATGTTATCAAGCTAATTATCCAGTTTGTCAATTTAATAGTTTCACTTTTAATGTGGTCATGGATAAGTAGGAAAAATAGTTTAATAGATTATAGGTCTTTAGCACAGTATCTGGTGGTTACTAATATAACAGTACTACTTTTTACTACACATCCCGCATTTCAGTTATCAAACTTAATAAAATCAGGAAAGATAGTTAATTTTATAACAAAACCAGTGTCTTTATTCTGGTATCTTTACTTCCATAATGTTGGCTATTCTACCCCATTATTTATTTTCTATTTTTTAATGATTTTATTTTTTAAAGTGCAATTTAAAACAATGCTATTGTTGTTATGTTATTTTGTTCTGGCATATTTAATGTTTTTTAGCATGATGATGCTGTTAGGAAGCTTGGGATTTTGGGTAATCAACATGTGGCCGTTAAGAGCAGGAATAAATGCAATTTATTCGTTATTAGGTGGATTATATTTTCCTTTATCATTGCTGGGGCAAAAAACTTATTCATGGATACATTTTAATCCTTTTTCTTTAGTTACGGATATTCCCGCTAGATTAATATCTGGCATGTTAGATACACATGTGGTTAATAACTTTTGCATGCTTGGTATTTGGACATTTATTTTTTTAATAGGATATTGTGTACTGCTTACAAAAGGATTGCACAAATATGATGGGGCAAGCGTATGAGAAAAAAGCACATTTTGCTTTCTATTTGGCGGCAGAGTATAGAGCAATTTTTAATTTACAGAACAACTAGTGTAATTACATTTGCTTTGGCACTAATATTTCTTTTAATTCAGTTGTACGTTGGAAATTTTTATTTTGAGGATATAAACAGTGTTGCAGGTTGGACAAAAAATCAATATTTTATACTGATCACATTTACGAACTCAGCAACATACCTATATAATATTTTTTTCATTGTTGGACATGAAAATTTCAGCGAGGCAATATTACAAGGAGATTTAGATTATTCCCTAATTAGACCGGTATCATCGTATTGGTATCTTGTGGGAACAAATATAGATATTCCAAGCATTTTTAATTTCTTTTTATCAGTTATACTTTTAGCTAAATATCTGCGTATAGAGCTGGTTGGTATAAATCAGGTTGTGTTAATAAGCGTAGAGCTTATTATGTCATCAATAACAATTTTCTTAATTAATCAGATTTGTATTTCAGTTACATTTTGGATTAATGGGTTAACTGCACTTTATGGTGCCGTGGAAGATATGATTAGCTTTGCAACACATCCAAGGCAAATATTTCCTAAGCTGGTGCAATATATTTTTACATTTTTAATACCTATATTATTAGTTACTAATATCCCTGTAGAGTTGGTTTTTGGGAGAGTAAGCTGGACATATTTACTCTACTTTTGGATTATAATTACCATTTTGTATGTAATTTCTATTTTAATGTGGAAATATGGTACCAAAAAATATAGTTCAGCAAATTAAATGAGGTGTTATTATGGGGAGCAAGAGAACAGAAATAAATCTTGGTCAGGCCTTTAGTAGTTGTTTAGATGACAATGAATTTAAATTCTTTAACTCGTTGTCGAAAAATAAAATTTTGAGTGCTAATTCTTCAAATTTGAAGAATACATTAACTTAAGGTCTTATTATTTAATCTGCGATCTTGTCGCAGATTTTTGATTTGGTGAAAAAAATGCAATTTGAAAGAGAATGTGAAAGCACAACAGCACATGAAAATATTAGTAATTTCTTTCATAATAGTGGTATGAAAGCAATATTTAAAAGCTTTTTTTCAATCGACATTGGTTTACAGATAGTGGAATGTAAATTGTTTAAAAATGATGTAGAAATATCAGTAGGTATGGGCAAAGGAAGTGGAAAAGAGCCTGTATTAGGATCAGAATTTGAAAGCTTAGAGCATTATTATTATAATCATCAACGACACGAAAAAAATGTAAGAAGTGTTATAGATATAATAGGACAAAATAATGGTCTGGCAAGTGATCCAGCATTAGAATTTGTAAAAGAATACTATGTTAACGTTGATAGTTTTAAAAGTATCAATAAAAATGAAAACCTTTTTTATCCTAGTTTTTTGAATGATACGAATTATGTAGAAACAGATTTGAAAGACAATCATAGTAGTAATTATAGTTCTGATAATGGTGTTGCGAGTGGCTCAAGTGTTGCGGAAGCAACAATGCATTCTATAAATGAGCTGATAGAACGAGATACAATTTCAAAATTTTTAATTAAATATGGGTTGAATCAGAATCAGGATGTTATTGCAAATTTGATTGACATAAATAGTCTACCTTCAAGATTAAGAAGGTTAGTTTTTTCTATAGAAAAAACTGTAAATGCGGAACTTGAACTAGTTAAAATAATTAATATATATAGTATACCAACGTATATGGCAGTTATAATTAATAAGCAAATATCTCCTATTAGCTTTTATGGCTCTGGGACATCTCTTAGTGAAGAATATGCTATTGAACGTGCAATTACCGAAGCTTTTCAACTGTTTTGTGTTTCTGGAAAAGAAGATAAGAATATATATTATAGAATAGAAAAGATTTGGAATAATATACCTATTATGAAAGATATGTTAACACTTAATTTTATAAATGAATTGAATAAAATCGAATGTAGTAAAACAAAAAAAATCGAATTGAGTTTGAATGATCTACTTAACAAGGAAGTGGAGATTTTATCGTCACATAGGGTAGATATATTTAGGAGAGTAATTTTAAACAATAAAAGTTTTTCTTTGGTGCAGTGCTTAATTCCAGAATTTGAAAGATTTAATTTAGTTTTAGAAGGTCAACTGGTTCTGCCAAGAATAGCAATAGATAATTCTAAATAGTATTCAACCACAATTTTTTGTTAAAGTTTAGGTATAAGACTACATGCTTCTAGTAATTCGAAAGATTTTTAAGCCTGTCGTCCAGGTTCAGGAGAACTTGGACGACAGGCTTTTTTGTTGTTTTCTCAAATTATGAAATTAATAGGGTTAAGTCCGAATTCATCGGCAATTATAAGTGACAAGTATCAAGTCCTTAAAATAAAAGCTATATTTTTTATTAACTAAAATAATAAAAAGTTTTAATTTTATGATAAATAAAATATAATAAAATTAAAGCTAAGAAGTACTTAAAACGTCAGAACTGTGAATGCATTAAGAAATAATCATGTATGGAAAAGTTATCTACCTTACTAGTAATTGCTGCGACAACTCTATCACTGACAGAAATCCAGCATTAGCTAGCTGTTGCTAAAGGCTATATATGAATTTCAAAGTTTGTATATAGCTTTGGTTTATTAAAATGAATATGGAGAAAATATGTTTAAACAGTTTTTAAAGTGGGTTTTGGTAATTACTTCAGCTGTTACAGTTTTTTTATGGTTGTTTTTTATGATTGATCGACACAATAATGTAATGAATCAAAGCAAAAATAATCTTGATAATTTCTATATTCAGTTAGGCTTACCTATAAAAGCTACAACTAATGCAAAATATAAAAAAATAGTTGATGATATAAGTGAAACAAGTAAACAACTAAATATTCCTTTTTTAAAAAGGACAAACTATAAGGGTGGAGGTCTCAAGACTAAAAAAGTTGATTATGCAAAATATATTGATGATACAGTTTTTGAAGTAAGTGATTTGAATTCAAGTGACTTGGCTAATATTTTTAAAATCAAGCTAAAAAATGGAAATGAATATTCAACCAAAAATTTGAAGGATAGTGTACCACTTATTAAATATGGCAATGCAGATTTCACCGTCAAAAAAATAAACGCACGTAAACTTCCTGAGATTAGAGAAGGACTATTTTATCTACAAACTTTGGATATTACTGCAGTTGAAAAATTTAGAAAACTACTTAGCAAAAAATTAAACAAGGATTTAGGTACTAAGTTATCAGAAAGGGATTTTAAGGTAGTAGAGGTCCCTAATGTTGATGAATCAAGTTCAATCGATTTTCGCCAGTTAGCGATTACTATGACCTTTTTTCAATTAATTGTAATTATGATTTACTGTCTATCTATTAGTAGAGAATTGGGGATTTATCGATTACTTGGATATACAATTGCCACTACGTTAAAGCAAATAGCAATGCCGTGGCTAATATTAGGTTCAGGAATAGGATTTACGCTCACCTTAATTCCAGAATTGGTCAATCGTCACTTTGAAATGCTTTGGCCCCTGTTTTCTTTGACTTGTATGATAATGATTATTTTTAGTTTAGTTATATTTGTAGTTGCAGTTCTATTGAAAGTACTGCCTACCAGCAGGTTATTAATAAAACGTACTTATGCAAAAATAGCATTTATACTTTTATATATCATGAAAGGAATACTGTTAACTTTTGTTTTAGCATCTGCCTTACCGTTGGGTAACTTGATGTATCAATATGTAACTATGAGTGTTAGTGATAAAAAATCTTCAGTTTATGACGATTATGCTACTTTTTTCCCATCTGTAATTGGATATAATCAAGATGATTTGGTTAATCCAGATAATACGCTTAAATTGCTAAATGGTGTTATTTATTCTCAGATAAGTAAAAATGACGGTATTTTAGTTGATACTACGGGAATAACAGGCCGCAATAGCGAAGGAAAACAACAATATCAACTTGTGACAATTAATGCAAATTACTTAAATTTTAATCCTATATATAAAAGTAATGGTGCAAGAGTTGAGGAGAAAGATGTTAATAGACAACCGAGTATTTTGTTATCTAATAAATATAAATCAAATTTAAAATTGCAAGCGCAAATAAATAAATATTTATCTAAAAGTTTCAGAATTAATAAAGCTAGAATAATCTACATTAATGATAGTCAATCGATTATTGATGAATCAGGTAAAAAAATAAAAAACTACGGATATATATATGTGAGATCATCTCATGCCTTTAATGGCTACGGTAATATATTTACTGGAGATGGTAAAGATCCGTTAAAGATAGCACTACACGGTAAGACCCCGGAAGAAGTTTACAATAATAAATATAAAACTTTATTTGAAAAATATAATTTAACGGATAATTTTCCGCAGCTAATCCGTGTAAGTGATGTGCAATTAAATTTACTCCAACAAGAAGAAGGTAATGCTCTCTAACATTATTTCAACTATAATCACCTTTATCTCATTTATAACTATTTCTGTGTCATTAATTTACTTATACTTTTTTGTTTTTGGGCGCTCCTATGCGATTAAACAAACTTTAGGTGCATCTATTTATAGAAGCAGTATGGGATTATGGCTATTATGGATAGTTCAAGTTGTATTGGCCATAATATTTACTTTTAGAGACGGACAATTTAATGTTTCAGGCTCTATATTGTTGACCCTTGCGATCTGTATTGATTTCCTAGTAAGTTTAGTTGGGGTAAAAGTATTTGCCAGAAATTCAATAAGAGGATTACTAAATGAATAATATAATTGAACTAAAAAAAGTAAATAAAAGTTATAAGGGTAAAAAAGTTTTATGTGATTTAAATTTAAAAATTGAAAGTAAAAAAATTACAACTATTTATGGAAGCAGTGGGTCTGGCAAATCGACTTTACTTAATATAATTGGCTTATTAGATAAACTTGATACAGGCCAAATGATGCTCTTTAATGAGCCTGCACCAAAAATAAATAGTGCTAAAACTCGGATGCTGCTAAAAACTAAAATCAGCTATCTGTTTCAAAATTATGCATTGCTTAATGACCAAAGCATTAAAAGAAATTTGAAATTAGCAAGGATAGATACAAAAGAATCAAAAGCTTCTTTTGAAAAAAGAAAGTTACAGTTGCTAGACCAATTAAATATTAAAGCAGATGAAAATGTTAAGATAGGATTGTTATCAGGTGGAGAGCAGCAGCGTATCTCTTTTGCGAGGTGCTTGTTAAAACCATGTGAACTAATTTTGTGTGATGAGCCAACCGGATCACTTGATCCAGAAAATAGAGAGATTATCTTTGAAGCATTACAGTTTGCCAAATGTAAAGGTAAGACTGTCGTGATGGTATCGCATGATCCTTATCTGATTAAAAATAGTGACACGTCAATTGATTTGCTATCGTTGATGGATTGTTAAAGATGACGGCTATGATTGATGTCACATTATATAATTAAAGGCACTGAGTTTTGGCTGGCTCAAGATTGTGGAGGCTAATTTTTAATCTCAAAAAGTATTGTCGTATCGCTACCTTTAATATTAGTGATTGACGTAAATTTTCCTGGATGATAAGCTTATAATGTTGGTTTTAAAATACCTATTTATTATAACAATGGAGAGTAATTATGAATAAGAACAGGTTAATCAAATCCAGGTTAGGCTTAGCAGCCACCGTTTTATTCTTGGTTGGCGGAGTATCACCAGCCATGGCTACCAAAAACAGCTCAAGCAATATTGAATGGCGCTCGATTAAATGCCCCGTTAATGGCATAAGAAATTTCCGCACGAGTTATTCAGGTAAAACCCACAAAATTACCTTTAGTGGGGATGCAACAGGCTTTAAAAATTTGACAGTTAAGTATGGCGGTAAGACGGTTAAAGCGGCTAAAATCAAGAAAAACGGTCAAAAGTTTAAAGTAACGGTTCCGTTTAAAGGCTACAAGACTTTCAAATTATATGGTGACAAGCAATTGCTTAAAACCATTTCGGCAAAGAAATATGCGTCTAAGAAGCCTAATATCTATCAATACGATCAGACGTCACAATATTTAAAGATTAAGTTTTATGGTAAAAAGGGAGATATTGTGATAATTTGGAAAGATGGTAAGCCTATTCAGCGTCGTCGTTTGACTGCTGATGATACGACAATGAAAGTAGTAAATACTGAACTGGAAAATAATGCTAAAGTAATAATTACTGAGCATGCTATAGGAAAGAAGACCAGTAAAGGGATACGGTTAGAGCGTATGAAAGATGGTGTGTCAATTGATATTGATAAAATAAAATAAAAGTATTGCGACGTATAATGTCATATCAAGATATTATTAACATAAATAATATCCTTATACATATGCCACAAAAATTGCTACGATAGGTTACATGCTTCTAGTCAGCACTAAGAAAACAATCGAAAGATTTTTAAGTCTGTTATTCGAGTTTAGAAGAGCTTTGAATGACAGGCTTTTTTGGTTGCAGTTGTTTCGTCACCGGCAGAATCAGTTTTATTTAAACATGATTTGATCAATAAAAATGATTTAAATGATATATTGAAGAAAGTATGTAACATAGTTCTAATTAAATGGTGTGGGTTTAAATATTAGCATGTATACTTATAGGCACTCTGTAGCAACTAAAATGGGCAATACTCCAAGCAAGAGTTACCTAGAGCGACTAGTTGAATGGGAACATACTATAAAGCGTGTAATGGCGGGGGACATATTAACTCTATGATAATTATATTAATTAAAAATATTAATTATTTGAGCCGGAATAATTATAATCTTAAAAAAGGAGAATATATTGAATAAAAAATCATTTTTTAGATCAAATATAGTTTTTTTAATTTTTATTTTTATATTATGGTTTTTGATATCTGAATCATATGTACCACTTGAGACAAAATATCAAATTGTTCAAATTATAAAGAAACAAGATATAAAAGAGATAGATAGAATCACAACAAATAAAAAAACAAAAAATTTTTTGATAGGTCTTAAGAATAATGGAAATCATATAGAAGTTGCTGGATTTCAGGGAGGTTCAAAAGAAGTTGGATATTATCCGACGAATATAAATGGTAAAAACGTAGGTGTATATACCAAAAAAGTAAATTTTATTTGGTGGAAAATAGAATATATTAATAAAGAAGAAAAATAAATAGGTTAGTGAAAAGAGTTTATCGTTTCAAGGTAGATTAGTTTTATTTTGAAATTTAGATATTATATATGAGAGGGTATACATTATGAAGAAGAACAAGTTAATCAAATACAGCTTAGGCTTAGTGGCGACAATTTTATTCGTGGTTAGCGGAATTCCACCAGCTTAGGCTGCTAATAGCAACACAAATACTAATGCCGTCAATTACAGTTATTCAGGTAAAACGCATAAAATCAGCTTTAGCGGTAATGCATCTGGCTTTAAAAATTTGACGGTTAAGTATGACGGCAAGACGGTCAAAGCGGCAAAAATAAAGGGAAACGGCAAGTTTAAAGTAACCGTGCCTTTTAAAGGCTACAAGACCTTTAAACTTTATGGTGACAAGCAATTGCTTAAAACCATTTCAGCAAAGAAATATGCGTCTAAGAAGCCAAACATTGATTTTTACCGGCAGACTAGCCAAGAACAAAAGATTCAGTTCTATGCCAAAAAAGGGGATATTGTGACAATCTGGAAGAATGGCAAGGCGATTCAACGACGTCGCGTAGCTAAATCAAGTTATGTGGCAATGAAAGTAGCTAATACTAATTTTTAAGATAATGCCAAAGTAATGGTTACCAGGCATACCCCAGGAAAGAAAACGAGTAAAGGCGTAGAGTTACAAAAGCTTAAGGACAATAGAACAATTCATAGAAACTAGTTAATTGCACAAATTAGTCACTCAATAAATAATATTGAAGAGCGAGCCTTTGGCTCGCTTTTTGTGCAAATTGATAAGTCTGGTGGAAGCATATAACAATTGTTGACGTAAATTATGTTAGATGACAAGCTTATAATGTTATTTTTAAAGTAATAATAATTAAAAAATAATGGAGAATAGCATGAAGCAGAACAAGATGATTAAATTCAATATCGGAGCAATGGCCGCTATTTTATTGCTAGTTAGCGGAGTGTCGCCTGCCTTGGCAGCTAAACATAGGCCTAGTCTACGTAATGATTATGTTAGTATTATGATGGGTATTAAGCGGCTTAACTATAGCTACTCTAGCAAAACACATAAAATCACCTTTAGTGGAATAGCTGATGGTTATGACAAGCTAACCATTAAGTATGATGATAAAACCGTCAAAAAGATTAAACTCAAAGATAATACCAACAAGTTCAAAGTGACGATACCATTCAAGGGTTATAAGACTTTTAAATTATATGGTGACGATGAATTATTAGGCAAAACCGTTTCGGCTGGACAATATGCCTCTAAGGCGCCAGCTATAGACCTTGATAGCGATACCGAGCAATATCTATACTTTGATGTCAGGGCTAAAAAAGGTGATCTTATTACTATCTGGAGAAATGGTAAGCCAATTAAGCGCCGGCATGTAAATAAATCAGGTTATGCATCCATGAAAGTCGCCAATACTAAGTTTGCTGGCAAGGCTAAGGTAATGGTTACTAAGCACAGTCCTGGTAAGAAAACAAGCAAGGGTGTAGAACTGAGGAAGAAGCCTGCAAGTTCAGAAATCAATGATAACTAAAACTGGCAACAAGGATAAACACTAGATAAAACAGTGTAGAAATAAAAAGGCGGGCATAGGTCCGTCTTTTTGAGTGACAAAAATTAAAATTAGTTATAATGTTGACAATAAAATTTTAATATAATATCATTATATCTAAAGCTGATTATTATATAGTTAATTATTGCCTCTTCGAGAAGGGATGTGCACACGCCGATGAATTTAAATAAAGCTTTTAAAGTTGGTAGTAGTCTATATTTGCTTCTATTTTTGCTTGACTATCTTATTGAGCTATTTAGTATTAGCAGTTCTACTGTAAAGACCGCTTTATTGGGGTTAAAGATAACGATGAAGATGAGCCCAGCTACGCTAGATACGGTCTTTTCGTTAACCTGGCAAGTATTACTTACCTATTTAATTTTTATGATCATTTTCTTCACTATTACTTATCTCTTCCAAAAGACGAAAAGGAAACGTGTCATGCCGTAAGCAGCAGTGGCGTTTAAGTCTGTTATTCAAGCTCCAATCGGAGCCTGAATAACGGGCTTTTTGTTTGAGAAAAAATTTGATATTTGCTGAATGGTATAGCGCGCCGGGTGATTCGAAAATGCGGCTGGCGCTGAGCTTTTTGCGTAAGGATAGTTTAGCAGGTGAACATCTTGGGCTTGATCTTGGGCTTTCTACTCATGAACTGGTAAACTTATTGTTTGAGCAAAAAAGCTAGAATTTGTGTGCTGACAAGATGAGGAGCAATTATGGAAAAAGCTTATTTAAATACTTCAATTGGTAAAATCGAATACACGATAAGGTCAGGTAATCCGCTGATTGTTTTTTTGAATAGCTTTGGCAGTTTTGATACTGCGCAGAGTTTTTCGCGAGTGATCAAGGAATTGCCCGAGCATTTTGGTATATTTGCCCCTGATTATTTAAATACCGGCTTTAGTGGCAAGTCAACCGCACCCTACACCCTGTCTAATGAAGCGGCTGAACTTGCCAAAATAATTAATGGACTTAATGCTGAAGCGGTGATTGTGGTGGCACACAGCATTGGCGGTGTTTATGCCCTTCAGATGAGTAAACAAATTGACCGTCTGCGTGCCTTCGTTGGAATTGAGCCAACGACACGGGAAATTTTTCTGAATCCGCCACAAGAAGCGGCTTACCTTAAAAAGGAGCGGGAAGCAGAAGATAGCGAGGAAATTATTTATTGCAAAATAACGGACCTGTTTTCAGCGGAAGAAGCCGAGGAATTTTGGCAAACTACCGCTGAAAATAGTGATAAGTTTGACGAAACAGCTAACCAAAATGCCGTAAATGCGATGCAAATGGACCGATTTTGGCAGGATAGCAATCGACTGGATGATAGTATTCCAGCAATCATTGTCACAGAGAGTTACCGCCAAGAAGAGTATGAGCGGTCAGAGTATTTCAACCACAATGCTGGTTCTAAGGTAGTTGCATTGGGTTCATTTCACTATATTCAGTGGGAGTACCCCGAAGAAATCCGCAAGCTCATCGTTAGTTTATAGGTGAGGGTTGCAGGAACGGTAAGAAGCTTGTTAATATCCTAGAATTGAAGTGCCTCATCATAATTAGACCGTCTGCTAATTATGGCGGGGCATTTTTTGCTTAGGTTTCAGTACTGACGCTTACTGCCCAATAATTACCGGGTTTTCATGAAACACGTTTCAAAAAATTGTTGACTTTATGAAACAAAATGCTAATATTAAAATGCAAGCGATTGCATCTAACTGCAATTATCAAAGTATAGTAGGAGTGTTTATATGGCAAAGGAAAACAGTTTTCTTACCGAGAAGCTCGTTCCGTTTTTTAATAAGGTTTCCAGTGCTAAGCACATGGTAGCGTTACGAGACGGAATGACCGCAGCGGTTCCAATGATTATTATCGGTTCGATTTTTATGATCATTGGTCAATTCCCAGTCCAGGGGTATCTGGACTTTATGGCTCATCTTTTTGGGCCTAACTGGTCCAATGTGGTGCAGTATATCACCAATGCCTCATTCAACATCATGGGGCTGGTAGCGGTAGCTGGTATCTCTTATAGTATGGCTAAAAATTACAAGGGGATAGATCCCTTTTCAGCGATGATTGTGTCGATAGCAGCTTTCATCCTAACCATTCCAATGCAAGTAGGAAAAGATGGCGGCCTATTAATCCCCTTGAAGCAGTTTGATTCATCGGGTTTGTTTACCGCACTGTTAGTTGGGCTGTTTGTGACCGATTTGTATGTTTGGCTCATGCACAAAAACTTGGTTTTTAAGATGCCAGACACGGTGCCACCAGCTGTCAGCAACTCTTTTGCAGCGCTTTTTCCAGGGGCAATCTCACTGTTTGTGGTGTGGTTAATTAGAGTTGGGGTTGAAGCAACGCCAATGAAGAGTATCCCTAACGTCATTACCTTCTTCTTGCAAGCACCGATGAGTAAGGTAACCAATACCTTGGGTGGTGCGATTGTAATTGAGTTGGTAATATGTGTGCTTTGGTTCTTTGGGATCCATGGTGCTAACGCAATTTCGGGTATTATTGACCCGGTGTTGTACACCGCGTTGGCAGCTAATGCCACTGCTTTTAAAGCACATGAGGCGCTGCCTAATATTATTACCAAAACCTTCTTTGACAACTTTGTCCGGATTGGTGGTTGTGGTGCTACCTTGGGCTTTGTTATTCTGATGACTTTCTTTGCTAAAGATAAGGAAATGAAGGCCTTGGGAAAATTATCAATTGCTCCATCGATCTTCAATATTAACGAGCCAGTTGTGTTTGGGGTACCGATTGTTTTAAACTATCAAATCATTATTCCATTTATTTTAGCGCCCATGGCCAACATTATTGCAACGTATATTGCCATGAAGATGGGTTGGGTTGCCAAAACTATCGGAATTTACCCACCGTGGACGACTCCGCCAATCCTTTCCGGAATTATTTCTACGGGTCATATCTCAGGCGGTATAATGCAATTGTTTAACATTGTAATGGACACGTTGATTTACTTCGGCTTCTTTAAGAGCATGGATCGTGCTAAACTAAAGGCAGAACAGGAAGCAGAAAAAGCAGCGTAAAATTACCATGCTGGACCGGGGAATAAGTGATGCAAGCAAGGCAGAAATTAACGGCAACACAGTTACGGATCTATAATTACATTGTTGCTAACAAAGAACAGGTTAAGGAAATCACCTTACGCAAGTTAGCCAGTGTTTTACAGGTCTCACCAGCGTCAATTGTCCGTACTCTGCAGGCCTTGGGTTATGAGCATTACTATCATTTACAAAATCAAATTAAAGAGGAACTTAGTCGAAATAAGGTAGTTGATGATATCACTTACCAGGCCCAGTATTACTTCTCGCAGGAATTCTTGGCTGATTACGATGCCAAAATTGCTCGCTTTAAGAAAATTGCCGTAAAAACTAACGACTTCGTCTTCTTTGGCATTGGCACGTCAGGTGACTTATGTGATTATGGCGCTCGGCAGTTTGTTAATAATGGACGTAACGCATTTGCAATTGATGATCCATATTATCCGGTTGAATTAAGCCGCGATTCCTATCAGGGTAAAACGGTAATTGTTTTATCCGTTAGTGGTGAAGGGCAGCCAACCATTGATCAAGTGAAGCATTTTCGTAAGTTAGGCGCAACGATTGTCAGTATTACTAACAATGAGGACAACACAATTGCCTGCTTATCGGACTTGAACTTTGCTTATCATTTAGAATTTAAGATTATTGGTCAAACTATCAACTTAACTACGCAAGTTCCGGTTGTCTACCTGCTTGAGCGCTTATCGCGCGCGTTGCAAGCTAAGTAAAGCAGCATTAATCTAGTCCCGATTGAGCTCTAAAAAAGTAAAACTAACCAAAAATCCACTAAGTCTGTTATTCAGCTTCAAGAGAGCTTGAATAACAGACTTTTTGCTTGCGATCAAATGATTAAAGGTGGTCAAACTTGATCAATGAATATAAAAAAATCTTGCTTTTAAAATTTTTTTAAGTAAAATATGAAACAAACTACATGAAGCATACTTCAGTAAAGGCGGAGGTGGGATTATTAACAATCTGGTTAAAAAGCAGCGAACTGAGCTGGGCTGGACACAGCGCGAACTCGCTGAAAAGGCTGGCGTAACTGAGCGCACCATCATTTCGGTCGAACAAGGTAAGTATAAGCCCTCAATTCTTCTGGCCTATAAGTTGGCGCAAGTTTTTGCGACTGATATCGAAACGTTATTTTGTTTAAAGGAGTACTTCGAAAATGACGAAGAATAGAAAGAGAAAACTGAAATATTATGCCGAAACTGTATTCTTTATGATCCTTACTGCAGGTAAGGTATTTAGGATCAGTCAGCACCTGCTCAAGCACCTTGGTTGGGAATATATTGTTAAGGACCTAGTTTGGCTTGTTTTGTGTCTGGTGGTGACGGTGGGGACCTACTATAATGCCAAAGACGTGGGCACCAGTGAGGACCTTGATGCTGATGAGCGTTACAAGTACTTGAACATGAAGACAGATCAGCAAGTACTCAAAATTATCAATGTGCTGTTATTCGTTCTAGGTTACGGTTTCCTGATGTGGAGTGTCATTTTATACCAACAGGTGGGGCAGGCTGAATTGAAGTTCATCCTGCTGGTGATTGGGATAGTGCTAGTAACGCTTTGGAATTTATTAATTATTGCTGAAATAGTGCTCTTTTTCGTTAATGACTACCGCAATTAAGGGTCCAGCACCTTAAAGAGAGTGTAAGCATTTATTTTATTAGTTATTTACGTTATAGTATTTACATAGCCAAAGAGGGAGATGCATGATGAAGATTAAGTTCAAAAAAACGCTAAAAATAATTATCGCTGTTTTGTCATTAATTACGGTAACGGTAAGCACGGCGCCTACGGTAGTCAGTCCGGCCATGACTCAGGCAAAAACAAGTCATGCCAAGGTCCACAAGCACAAGAAGGCAAAAAAGAAAAAATCTAGCTACCTGGTGGTTAAAACGGTTAAAGACTTTAAGCCGGGTTACAAATACACTTATAGCTTTAAAAAGAATGCCTATATTGGGCGTAAAATTAAAAATTACCGTCCGGTTAACCAAGTACCTAAAGTTCAAAAGGCCAACTCTAATTATCCAGTTCCGACGGTCAAAAATTTTACTGCCAAGCTCTTAAATAAGTATCATGTTAAGGGCTTTCGTTGGCCGCAGACCAAGATTACTTACAATGATAGTGCATTAAGTGCTAAACAACAGCAACTAACCGCGGTAGCGATTAAACAAATCAATAAATTAAAAATTGTGAAGTTGACTAGGAGCACCGGTAAAGCCAATATTACCTTTGAACTAGGAACTACTACGGAAAATAAGTTGGGTTCCACTGAAGTTGAGTATGCCTATAAATATAAAAATATCGGCTTGATTGATCAAGCCGATATCACGATCTATAATGGCAATATTACTGCCAATAGTAACTATGATCTGTTATTCAATTATGTTGTTTTACATGAAGTGGGTCATGCATTAGGATTAGATCATAATGAATATGATAAGCATGAAATTATGGCGCCAAGTGTAAATGACAGTGAGATTACTACCAATGACAACCTTCACCCCGTTGTTGATCAAGATTATATCAATGCCTTGGCCGTCCTCTACCAAAATTAAAGCGCTAAGCAAGCTACTTTGCTAGCGGGTAAAAACTAACTAAAACAAAACCACTATGCTATTTTTAGAATAGTGGTTTTTACTAACCAACTTTTTGATGATAACTTCAGCAACCTAAAAGCCCTGGATTTGGTTAAACGGCCAGTAACGTAACTTAACTTGGCCAATTATTTCACTGCGTTTGACGAAGCCGAAGCGCCTTGAGTCACTTGATACATCACGGTGGTCACCCATGACAAAGTAGTGGCCCTGGGGAACATGCTTGCGTTTGGTAGAAATCCATGATCCAATATTAAAGTTATTAGTATAAGGGTTGCGGGGATCGGTATGCTTCTTCTTGTAGGAATTGTTCAGAAACGGCTGGGCCATCTTCTTGCCGTTAATGTACATTTGATCGTTTTTAGATTCAACCGTGTCACCGGGTAGGCCGATAATTCGTTTAATATATAAAGCACCAGGATCATTGGCCTTTTTGGGTGCCTTCAAGATAACGATGTCGTCGCGTCGGGGTTCGAAGTTTCGGACAGAAATTAAGCGGTCGCCATCTTCGAAGGTGGGCTGCATGGACGGACCGGAAACTCTATCATTGGAAAGAACGAAATTGAATAAGAGGTAGTAACCCCCCAAAATCACGACCATCATGACCACAATATCGAGGATAAATTTGCCTAAGCTTTCCTCTTGTTGGCTGTTTTGCTTGTTTTTTGAATTGGACATCTTGTTTCCCCTTTAACTGAGTTACCTACATTATAAATATTTTTTGCACTTTTTGCACAATTTGTGACAAAAATTCTCTTTAAGGACATCAATCAACTTGGTAGATTTACAGGTCACGACGTGTTGGATATAATTTGGAGTGGAGGACAATAATGAAAAAACTATTTTTAACGTCTTATTTTGCCGGAACGGTAGACCAATTTAAGCAGTTTATTAAGACGAACCAGATCAGTGCAAAAGAGGTAACTTTCATTACCACTGCTGGCAACGTTGAAGATTATACTGGTTATATCGATGAGGGACGCCAAGCTCTCCAAGACCTGGGTTTTCAAGTAAATGATCTAGATATTGCTAGCACCGCAACCGCAAGTGTAACCCAAGCAATTGCGGCAGCTGAAATACTGTTTATCACAGGAGGTAATACTTTCTATCTTTTGCAAGAATTAAAGCGCCAAGACTTACTAGGACTGATTAGTGCAAGAATTAAGGCCGGTATCCCTTATGTGGGTGAATCTGCTGGTGCAATCGTGCTGGCGCCGACTATTACCTATAACAAAATGATGGATGATGCCACGGTTGCGCCGGCTTTAACTGATGATCGTGGCTTTGCGTTAACCGATTTTTATCCTTTGCCGCACCAGGGCGAGGAGCCCTTTAAGGAAGCAGTCGAAGAAATCATTGCGACTTATCAAGATCAGTTGAAGCTATTGCCCATCAATAATAGCCAAGCGATTATGGTTAATGGTGACAGTTATCAAATTATTTAGGCAGCCATAACCATTAGATAATTATAGGGGGATAATACGGTGAAGCAGAATAGGTGGCAGATTGTAAATGCTGTAATGGTGATTATTTTTGCAATTTTGGCCCTAGTAATTTGGTTTAGGAAATATGACGGAAGTGGAGCTGTTAATACCATAGGAGTCAAACTAAGCTCGTTGGCGGTACTGGGTATATTCTTGCTTTTGGTTCTAGTAGTGGAGTTGGTGGTCTATTGGCTGACGAAGAAATAAGCTAAGCGGACTCGAAGTTAATTTAAAAATGACTAATAAAATAGCGCGCCGCAGGGTGCGTTTTTTAGATGATTTTTTTGCAAAAAACTCTTGACTTAGAGTTAACTATAAAGAATATGCTTAGTAATAATCTTGAAAGGAGCTAAAGCAGGATGGTGCAGGAATATAAAATTAGTGAATTCTCTCATTTAGTCGGGCTTTCTCCATATACGCTGCGGTACTACGAGCGTGAAAACTTAATCATTCCCCACCGTTATGACAATGGTCAGCGCTATTACACTGATCATGACATCCGGTGGGTGGGTTTCTTGTTGCACCTGAAGGGATGCGGCATGAGTATGAATGAGATTAAGGAATACGTCACCTTGCGTAGCCAGGGTGATGAGACGATCCCCCAACGGCAGGCGCTGTTGCAAAAGGTTAAGGCGAACAGCCTGTCTAAGATAGCAGAAATGCAGTTTCACCTGAAAATTTTATCTCACAAGATTGATTGGTATGATGGTAAGTTAAACAATCACGATGAGGGCGACTTTGCCGCATATCTGAGTAGATTTGAGGAGGAAGACAAAAATGAAAAATGAAGAAGTTAAGCAGGGGATTATTTTCCCATTTGGTCAGGAAAATGTGGCCTATGCAGAGGATTTTATTGGTAAAAGCTATCTGGCAAGCCTGGTAAATGATCCCGAACTTAATGTGGGCGTTAGCAACGTGACCTTTGAACCAGGTTGCCGCAATAATTGGCATCAGCACCACGAGGGCTTTCAAATTTTGTTAATTACCGGTGGTGAGGGCTGGTATCAAGAATTTGGCCAGCCAGCGCGTTTGTTGCATCCAGGGGATGTGGTGGTTGTGCACAATGATGTGAAACACTGGCACGGAGCAACCAAGGATAGTTGGTTCTCCCACCTGGCTATTACAGCTGGCACACCAGTGTGGCTTGAACCGGTGGCAGATGAAGAATACGAAAAAGTTGAACAAGGAGCAGAATAATGAAAAAACAAACAGCCGGTCGCGATAATTTGGGTGATTTTGCTCCAAAATTTGCGGAATTAAATGATGATGTGCTATTTGGGGAAGTTTGGGCGCGTGAAGATAAGCTATCTGCTCGCGACCGTAGTCTAATTACGGTTGCAAGCTTGATGACGCAAGGTGTGCCCCAACTTGAGGCCCATCTGAAGATTGCCAAGACCAACGGTGTCACCAAGGAAGAAATAGTGGAGTTGATTACTCACCTAGCTTTTTATACTGGCTGGCCCAAAGCCTGGTCAGCGATGAATTATGCTAAGGAAATTTTTGGAGATTAGCAAGTTCTGGGTTAGGTAGTGGTACTAGCTCGGGTAAATATTATTAGAAAGGGCGGGGCAAGATGGAGCGCAGTAAAGTCATCGTGCATATGTATGTTTCAATTGACGGCAAGATAGATGGACCGCATAGTAGTAACTTGTCGGGGGCATATTATGCGGATGAGTTGTTTAACTTAAGCAATGCCGATGGAAATGGGCGCAAGACAATTCAAATGTATGCGGCTAGCGGTCATGCAGACCTAAGTAAATATGCTACCGCCAGAATTGAATATGAGGATTGGATTCCTGAAATTGAATCTGCAACTTGGTCCGTTGCCTTTGATCGCAAGGGTAAATGCCTCTGGACAAACAATTACTTTGAATATAACCAGCATAAAATGCATGCTATCGAAGTGGTGACTAAGCAGGCATCTAAAGCATATCTGGCCTTTTTGCAAGCCATGAATATCCCATACATCATTGGCGGTGAAGAAGACTTTGATTTAAATGAAGTACTAGTTAAATTAAAAAAATACTTTGCTATTAATACTTTAGCAGTCTGTGGCGGCGCCATTATTGACGGCCTCTTTTTGAAACAACAGTTAGTCGATGAAATTTCACTAGTTATAGCGCCACATGTTAATGGTAATCCCAATGAAAAGTCAGCTTTTGATACTTTAGGCGAATATGTTTCTGACACTTTTGCAATTAAAGCGGTTAAGAAACTGACAGACGGCGGAGTTCATTTAATATTTAAACGACAATAAAGCCCCAATAGCGCTCAGCTGATTACGAAAGTCTGTTATTCCCAATAAGGAAGGACAGGCTTTTTAACTGCTCAATGAAAAACCCGTTTCCAGTTTTAGGGAAACAGGTTTTTGATTATCTAAGTAATAGCGCGATGGCTTCATAGGCTTGCAAGTTGATGGCTGCTGGCACCTGGCGGAGCTCCTGCTTGTAGTTGCTAATTAAGACTTCGGCTGCTTGGCCCTGATATTGCTGAGGTAACTGGTAGGCAACGGGATTAGCATAAAAGTTATTAATTACCAAGAGCGTTTGTCCGCTGTATTGCCGGCAATAGGCAAAGACCTGAGGATGGTCCAGATCAAGCGGAGAGTAGCTGCCGTAAGCGATAATCGGATAGTGCTTGCGCAAATGAATCAACTTTTGATAATACGGAAAGATCTCGCCATGATCCAGCTCGGCTGCCACATTAATTTGTGCCTGATTTTTGGAGTTTTTCTTTGTTGTAATTGTGTGTTATGATTTCATGAAAATCACCAATAGGATTGAAAAGGAGTCTTAAATGAAAACAATTGGATTGCTCGGTGGAATGAGTTGGGAGAGCACAACAGATTATTACCGACTCATTAATGAAACAGTGAAGCAGGAATTAGGCGGTCTTCACTCAGCTAAATGTCTTTTATACAGTGTTGATTTCGCAGAGATTGAGAAGTACCAATTTGCCAATCAGTGGGATGAAAGCGCCCGTGTTCTAGGCGAAGCAGGTCGTTCGTTAGAGCGAGCTGGAGCTGATTATATTGTAATCTGTACGAATACCATGCATAAAATTGTTGATCAAATTCAAGCCCAAGTCAAAATCCCCATTCTCCACATTGCTGACGTAACTGCTCAAGCATTAAAGCAGCAAAAGATTGATCGAGTCGGTCTGCTGGGAACTAAATTTACGATGGAAGAAGATTTTTACAAAAAGCGGCTGATCGAGCAAGGGATTAAGGTCGTCATCCCTGATCATGGTGAATGCGAAAAAATTAGTGCAATAATTTATGATGAATTGTGTCTCGGTCAAATTAAGGAAGATTCTAAGCAGTTTTATCTTAAAGTCGTTGATGAATTGCACCAACAAGGAGCCCAAGGCGTAATTCTGGGTTGTACCGAAATTGGTGAATTAATCCAGCAAAAAGATACTACAGTACATTTGTTTGATACCACGCGTCTTCATGCCGTTAAAGCAGCAGAGCTGGCAATTGATAAATAGAAGTTAAAAAACCAGCTGTAATGGCTGGTTTTTTGCTGTTAAGAAAAGATTAGCCTTGCATTAAACAGTAAGGTATAATTGGTCTATCTTGTATATTATTTAGGAGGACGGCAATGCTGCAAGTAGAACATTTAAGCAAGAACTTTGGGGCCGTGCATGCACTTCAAGATGTCAACTTTACCATTCAACCCGGACAGATTATGGGCCTAATTGGCCAAAATGGTGCGGGTAAAACGACGACCTTTCACAGTATCTTAAACTTTCTTCATTATGCTGGGCAAATAACTTGGGAGGATGCTCCCATCACCGAGTCCACTTTCAATTCGATTGGCTACCTACCGGAAGAGCGGAGCCTGATGCCAAAGATGACCATCGAGGAGCAAATCGTCTACTTGGCCCAACTGAAAGGCTGTAGGGGGAAGGAGATTCGGGGACAGATTGATTCCTGGCTTGAGCGCTTCGAAGTTAAGGGCAAGAAGAGTGACAAGATTAAAACCCTGTCCAAGGGTAACCAACAAAAAGTCCAGCTGATCTGTACCTTAATCCACCAGCCCAAGCTGATTATTTTGGACGAGCCCTTTAGCGGCCTTGACCCAGTCAACACCGACGTGCTCAAGCGCACAATTGCCGAGGTCAAGGACCAGCAGGCGGCCATTATCTTTTCTAGTCATGATATGACTAATGTTGAAGAGATTTGTGATACCTTGACCATGCTCAAAGATGGCCAAGTAGTCTTGAACGGTGACTTGGAAACGGTTCGTGATTCCTTTGGTAAAACCGAGATCTATGTTAAGACAGCTAAGACCCGGGCAGAGCTGGCCGAGCTCCCACATGTGCAAGCGGTCGAGCAGCAACAAGCTAACCGCTACCTGCTGCGCCTTGACGATGAAGCTAAGGGCGCTGAAGTCTTCCAGGCGGTCACTGAGGGTCAGTATATCGAGGAATTTAGGCAGCAACCGCCAACCTTAGACGAGATTTTTAGGATGAAAGCTGGTGAAAAAAATGAATAAGCTGTGGATTGTTACTTTTCAAACATATTGGCGCCAGGTCAAGTCCTGGTCCTTTGTAACGCTAGTCTTTATGCCCTTTATTTTCATTGGTGTGTCGATTCTCTTTGGGTTGGTCGGTGGTAACTCAGCCGATTCTACTAATTCGGACCAACAAATTGCCGTAATTAGTCAGAACGCCCAATTACGGCAAAGTTTCATCAAGTCGAATAAGAACTTGGTTGACGCTGATATTAAGACCGCAACAGCTGCCCATAAAAAGCTGGCTAGCCAAGACATTGACGGTTATCTGGTGCTCAAGCTTGAGCACCACCAGCTACAAGCCACCTACCACGGAGCTGGGAGTGTTGATGATGAGCTCAAGGCTAAGGTAATGAACTATGCGCAAAAGTTGCAGGGACAAATCAACCTGCAACGGGCCAGCCTAACTCCGCAGCAAGCGCAGGCGTTAGCCCAAAAGCCGCGCTACCAAGAAATTCTGCAGCGGGCTCACAGCAAAGGTGATAACAAGCTAGCACAATACATTTCACTTGTTGTGCTAATATTCATGAGTTACATGATTCTGATCTTGTATAGCAGTGTGACTGCCCAGGAGATTGCTGCCGAAAAGGGTAGCAAGATCATGGAAATCATCTTTTCCAGTACAACGGCTGCCAAGTATTTCTTCGGTAAGATTCTGGGCATCTTCGGCGTTATCCTGACGCAAGTGGCCATCTACATTCTGGGCGGCGCGGCCATCTATCAGTGGGCGTTGCACGCCAGCCAGACCGCACCCTTCATGCATGATAACCAGCATCTTATTAATGAAGTATTGGGCAATCTGCTTAATGTCAATCTGCTGTTTGTCATCTTGGGCGTGGTTATCTACATCATCCTGGCAGCCTTTTCCGGCGCCTTGGTTGCTAAAGTGGAAGACTCTTCCAAGGCAGCCTCCTGGATTAGCTTCCTCGTGATGCTGGCCTTCATTGTCACCTTCATGTTCATCAATCAGCCGGATCAGCTTTTAGCCCAAATCATGTCCTATGTACCGCTCTTTTCATCCTTTGTGATGCCGCTCCGGATTATTAGTGGTCATGTTGGTACACTGGAAATTAGTATCTCGCTAGCTATCTTGGTAATCAGCGAACTGGCCCTAATGGTCTACATTAGTAAGATTTACCAAGGCCTGATTCTGCAAACCGAAGACACTAGTTTTTGGAAGCGGCTAAAGCGTGGGCTGTCATATAGTAAGGCATAATAAAAGTGCTGAAACACTAACCGTTTCAGCACTTTTTGTTTAGAGTGTTTAATGCGCTTAATAGCAAAATCGCTTGGTAAAAAATTCAAGTAGTGATAAACAATCATGAAGTGGGTGCCTTTGGCGCTAGCTTCGTCTAACAAAAAAGTCGCTGATGCAAGTGGTAATCTTGAGCAAGGCTACAGCTCTCTCTATTCCGCTGGCGTTAATTTCTAAATTAGGGCAGAAGTGGCCATCAAACTGCCGTTTGCTCACTTGATAAAGTTAGATTAACAGCTGTAAAAATACTATTAGTATTTATTTGTAAAAGGATATAATTAGATAGATAAATAAAAAGGCGTTAGATACTAAAACCTAACGCCTTTCTTATAACATATCAACTACATTTTTATTCTGCAGTAGTGTTTCCGTGTGTGAAATGGAAATATAAAGCTATTAATTGGTGTAATAAAGCAAAAATCATAGTTACGCAACCTCCTGTCTGTAGAATAAAGTAATTACCTCAAATAATAGTATAACTAAAAAACAGAAAAATATCCAACATTTATTTACATTTTTTGTAAATAAACGTTAGAAATACAAGTAATTATCAGTGTAAAAATACTATATTCTAAAACATAAAAATGTTTATATTGTTACTTTATAAAGAAGGTAAAATATTAGCTTTAAATCACTTGCAAAAAAGTAAAAATTCATAAATAAGATTTTTTGTTTTGACAGCATGCCATGTCTGACAAGGATTTATTGCTTTTGATAAATTTTTATAGCGGGGTTTGCAGGCTTTTGTGCTTAAATGTTAATATATGACTTATTGATGAACGTTTTAACTTGCTGTCTTTTGCAATATTGAAAATCAAAAAATGCGATTGTCTGCTTGACGTTGCCGTAATAAGTGCTGGCTGCCAGAATTATGTTATAAAATTAGATTAAAGTGTATAATTGATTAAATAATGAAGTAATTGTTTAAAGCAAACTTAGCTGTAATAGCTAAAATAATGATACTTTTAGGTGCTGAGGAGGAATAGCTGTGCTAATTGAAATCGAAAACCTTTCCAAGCAATATCAAAAAGTAATCTCGGCCAGGTTATTCCACAAGCAGTACCAAGAATTTGATGCGGTCAAGGGAGTTTCACTGAATATTAACCCCGGTGAGCGGGTTGGACTTGTTGGGCTGAATGGCTCTGGCAAGTCAACCCTGATTAAGCTGATCTTGGGGATTTTGCAGCCTAGCCAGGGACAAGTCAAGACTTTTGGCAGTGATCCGATTGCCAACCGGCAAAAAAATGCCAGAAAAATCGGGGTTGTATTTGGGCAAAGGAGCCAGCTCCGCTGGGACTTACCGGCAATGGATACTTTCAAGTTAAACCGCGAGCTTTACCAAGTTTCTGAAAAGGACTTTACCCAAAGGGTAGCCCAGCTCAGCCGGTTGCTTGATGCTGGTGATTTTTTGCTACAGCCAGTCCGTAACCTCAGCTTGGGTCAGCGGATGAAGGCTGAATTCATTGCAGCCCTGATTCACGATCCCGAGCTAATTATTTTAGATGAACCAACGATTGGTCTAGATGTGCTCAGTAAGAATAGCATTGTTAACTTTTTACAAACACTAACCGATAAGACTATTCTGTTTACCTCGCATGACCTGGATGAGGTGGAAAAAGTCTGTTCCAGAATCGTTATCCTTAATCAAGGCCGCCTGGTACTGAATAAGGACAGTCAGGAATTAGCGGACTTGGCAGTCCCGGCTACCATTACCTTTGCCAGTAAGACCAGCTCTTATGATGATTTGACTGCGCGCTGGCCGCTTGAGCGCCTTGATAATGGTGACTATCAATTGGCTAATGTTAGTCAAAAGGACATCAAGCGAATTTTGAGCGAACTGACCGCTGCGATTCCCATCGACCATATCGAAGTGAAGAGTGGTAAGTTGGAATATTTGCTTGCACACACTGCGACAGCGGGGGTCAATCAATGAAATACCGCTTGATTTTGTTCAAGATCGGACTTAAAAAAGGTCTCGCCTCGAAGTATGCTCTCTTGTTTTACCTCGTTTCTGCCTTAATTTCACTTACTGTGCAGTACTTCTTGTGGAAAGCCGTCTTAGCGGGTAAACCCGTGAGTGAATTTAAGCAAACATTTAGCTATCTGATTTTGATGCAGTTATTAGCGATTTTGTTTCCTAAGACAAGTTATGATGTCGATGACAAGGTGCGCTCCGGTGATATTGCGCTTGATCTGCTCAAGCCGGTTACCCTGGCAACACAATTGTTTTGGGAAGGTGCCGGTTATTCGGTTGCCAAGTTGTTGATTGTGGGACTTGTGGACGTGCTTATCTACTTATGGGTTTTGGACTTTCAGGTAACGCTGATTATGGTCGTAATGGTAGCAGTAGCAGCGGCTTTAGCTTATCTTTTGTACTTTGAGTTGGAGTTGCTCCTTGGTCTATGGTCATTTTATGCTTATAGCATCTGGGGGATTTCAGCCTTTAAGGAGGCTATTCTGCTAATTTTGGCCGGTAATGTCTTTCCCGCCTACTTCTATCCGCAGGCGTTAAAAACCTTGGCGGCTTACCTGCCTTTTCAATATTCGTTTGGAGCAGTTGGCCTGCTGGCGCAGCATCCGACGGTGCCCTTATTTGGCCAGATTATTGTAATCCAGTTGCTCTACATCGCACTTTTTGCACTTTTGTTCAAGCTACTCTATCAGCATGCTGTCAGTGTAACGGTCATTCAGGGAGGTTAAGTTAATGCGCTATTTAAAACTACAATTGACCTATATGAAGGTCAACCTCAAATCTCTGGCGATCTATGACCTTGATTTTTACTTTGCAATTGTGGGGATGATTATTCAGAATGTGCTAAATATTGTAGCGCTTCGCTTTATTTTTAATATTGTTCCGCGCATTAAGGGGTATAGCTTTGACCAGCTTCTGCTGACCTATGCACTAGCGACGCTGGCTTGGTCAATTTTTCGCTGCTTCTTTATTAATGCGTTGAATATTTCTGATTACATTCACAAGGGTTCGCTTGATACCATTTTGATCAAGCCTGTCAACCCGCTTTTTCAGCTGATTAACGAGCGGGTTGATGAGGATTCCTGGGGAGACTTGTTGGTGTCGTTACTATTATTAGTGCTTGTCGACAGCCGGCTGCATAATCCCTGGTATATTACCGTAATGTTTATTTTTATAGCCATCTTCACCTCGCTGATCTTTTTAAGTTTGGCTGTTTTGGGTAATTTGGTGTCACTATTTTCAAACGGTCTTTCCGATTTAGCTGAAACTACTTTTGACTTCTTTGAAATGAGCAAGTATCCGTTAGCAATTTATTCGGGTGGGTTAAAATTCATTTTGACCTTTATCCTACCGCTCGGTTGGGTAGCATCAATCCCCCAGGAGCGTATCGCCCAACGTCATGAATGGGGCTGGTTGGCCATTATTCCGGTCGTCTGCCTGGTCTTTTTTGTACTCATCTACCAATTATGGCGCCTGTTTCTAAAAAAATACCAAAGTACTGGAAGCTAAAAATGCAGTAGTCATTTGACTACTGCATTTTTATCAACCAAAGTTATTTGCTTTGGCTGACTGCTTGATGGATAACCTGCACACTGTTGATGACCAGGGGAAAGCCAATGTAAGGTAGCAACTGGATAGTTGCCCAAACCAGCTCGCTTTCACTGTTACCAGCCCTCAGACTGCCTCGCGCGTGGGCCTTGATTTGAAAGTCAACGTTTAGGGTGATGAGGGCGAGCAATTCATAGCGTTCGCGGTCACGCACGTCTAAGCGGCTACGGTTATAAAAGTCATTGAAGAAATGGTTGGTCAGTGCCTGGGGAACAAAGTCGCCTGCTTCGTCAGGCAAGTCTTTTAATAAGTTCTTGATTTCAGTACCATATAAGTCTGCTTGAATACTAGCACCATAATTCTCATCTGCATTAGTAGCGCTCGGGCTGGGTCTGAATTGATGCTTAGTCAAGACCGCTTGAATTGCCGGTAGTGCCTGTTGCACCTTAAGGGTTCCGGCAACTGGAGTTAGCTGGTAGACCACCTCCAGTAAGATCTCCGGCTCAATGCCAGCAGCCAAGCAGGTTTCAACTTGGTCAGCGAGTGCTGTAGTTATTCCCTGGGTAATACTTGCAATTATCGGAATCAGTACCCGATCTTTGTGCAAGTGGCTAGCACAATTAGTGTTCACATCAGCCAAAAATGATTTGATTAAGTCATGATATTGCATTTCAATTTCTGTAGTCAAAATAAAACCTACTTTCATAATAAGATAGTCAGTATAATCGATGCTAAGCCGATCTGCTAGTAAAGAGGGTGTCCTTAAGTCGTTTAATGAATAGTTCAGCAACCGGTGAGAGGCTGACTTCTTGCTTCCAAGCCACCTTGACGGACTGGCCCAATGCAGGGGTCAAGTGCTTAAAAACTAGCCCGGATTCCTGCGACGTATCAGCCAGATTGTCCAAGGCGAACATTAGCGCAGCATGATTTTTGACCATCATTGTACCATTGAAGTAGAGGTTATAGGTACCAATGAAGTTGACGCAGGAAGAATAATTACCGAGCCAATTCTGGAAAATTTGTAAGGTTTGGGCTTGTTGGGAGTTGAGGACTGACCGACAAACTAGGTCTTGTGGCCTAATTGTACTCTTCTGGGCTAATGGATCATCAGGGCGCATTAAGACACCCCAATCGTCTTTTTGAGGCAGGGTAAGAGAGGCGTAGTTATTGAGGGGCACATCACCAATGATAATAGCGAAGTCGGCGTCACCGCTATTTAATTTCTGTGTCGTGTAGTGGTAATCGCCACTGAGCAAGTGGATTTTTACGGTAGGATGGTCTTTGATAATACTGCTGATGACATTCATAACGGGCTGCATGCCGCTGCTTTCGCCTGCGGCAATGGTCAAATCGCCGCTGACAAAGGAAGTTGATTGCAGGTCATTCTTGGTTTTAGCGGTTAGTCCGAGGATTTTCTGGGCTTGTCCTAACAAATATTGGCCATCGGGGGTTAGGGTTAAATGCCGCGTCTTGCGGTTGAATAATTTGACCCCTAGTTCAGTCTCAAGGTCAGAGATTTGCCTTGATAGAGCAGGCTGGGAAATCAACAATTTAGTGGCAGCGCGGGTCATGGTTTCCTCTTGGGCAACCGCTACAAAATAATTTAAAACTCTTAGTTCCATAATATTTTTCCAATTCCTTGTCTGCATTTTAGTTGATAGATGGATATGACTAGTATATGTGAGCTTGCAACGCCGCTTGATTCCACGTGAAACAATTATTGGGTGACCATACCGGAAAAGCACCTGGCTCTTTTTAAGGGTAACAGGTGCTTTTTTTAGCGGAGAGGTGCTAGATAACTAAATTCCTTGGCCAGTTGGTCTGACGAGAATTTCGTTGATGTCAACGCCTTCTGGTTGGTCCATCATAAAGATGGCAGCGCGGGCAACGTCTTCAGCGGCCAAAGAACCGTTTGGTGCCTGGTTGGAACGCTCATAGAGATCTCTAATTTGATCGTCCTCGGTCGTTGACAGCAGGTTAGTGCGAACCGCGCCAGGCGAAATAGTCCCAGTCTTAATCCCGTTATTGTGTTCTTCCTGACGTAAGCCCTCCATGATGGCCCGGACGGCAAACTTGCTGCCATTATAGACAGCAGATCCAGGATAGAGGACGTGTCCCGCCACCGAATCCGTTGCCATAATAAGCCCGTGTCCCTGTTCTTTCATGAGCGGCAAAGCTGCTGCAATCCCGTTTAGGACCCCCATCACGTTAATATTCAACATCTTTTGCCAGCTGGCAGTTTTAGCCTCGATGAGGTTGCCCTGAGGCATAATTCCCGCATTGTTGTATAACACGTCAAGGCGGCCAAAATTATTGATTGCCAGGTTGATGAGGGCCTTGACTTGGTCCGGTTGGGTTACATCGGTTACCTGATACAAGATATTTTCACTTTGAGTCGCTGCTACGACCTTTTGCAGGTCAGCTTCTTTGCGAGCACCAATGACTACCTTGGCACCAGCTTCAACTGCCAGTTTAGCAGTAGCTGCACCTATCCCGGAAGAGCCACCAGTAATCACAATTACCTTGTTTGTTAAACTCATTTAAAAGTTCCTCCTTTTTTGCTATAGTTAAACTGTAAAACTTAAAGTTAAGGTTAAGTCAAGAAAAATGGAGGAAAAAATGAAAATTTCTGAAGTGGCAGAAAAAGTTGAGTTGACACCGGTAACCCTGCGATACTATGAAAAAGTTGGCTTGTTGCCAAATGTCAAAAGAAAAAATGGTGTACGCCACTTTGCTGAAAGTGACTTGGAGTGGATTAATTTCATCAAATGTATGCGCCAAGTAAAGATTCCGGTTAAGGACTTGGTTGTTTACACCGAGCTCTTGCAGCAGGGTACTGATACCAAGCCGCTTAGACGACAAATTCTGGTTGACGAATTACACCGTCTGGAAGAAGATAAACGGACTATCCAACAATCCATCGAGCGTTTGAAAGCTAAAATCGATCTGTACGATCAGGGCAAGATTAAGTAAGTTCTACTTGGACCAAAGGAACTTAATCAGTACGCGATCAACTTGTTCATTTTCATGTAGCTTACTGTGTTGAGCATTAGGACCATGAAATTCTTTTTCTTGGTAAGAGCGAGCCCGTGAACCAACTAGGTAGCGCAGCGTCCGGGATGAGTTAATAGGTACAGTGCCGTCACTGCCCCTACCCGTATCGCCGTAAATATTTAATACGCGAGCATTGCGGGGAAAGTTCTGCCGCAAGCTTAGCAGTCGCCGGTAACTGGCGCTCATTTTTTGCGGTGAACCATTCTGATTAACTTTTAATGATGAGTTCGGCTCGCGAACAAGGCCATTATAGTGGCCAGCGATGGCTACTAGCTTGTTGAGCTTAGGCATCTTGCTGGTACCAAGGTTGTTGCGCAAGTAATAGATAATTTGCAAGTTACCCATCGAGTGTCCAACCAAGTTTATTTTTTTGAAGCGATACTTTTTTTGTAGCGCTGTTACGATTGCTTTAACGTAGCGGCTACTCTTGCTATAAGCTTTTCCCGGATCACTTTCGCTGCCAGTAACACTTTTGTTGTTTTCCAGGTTAGCCTCAACGATGGGATTAACAGCGCCTTTTTTAATGGTGCCAATCAACTTTACTTTTCCTGCGGGGCTAACATCGGCCCGAATAACGCTGTTGCTAGCGCCGTGGTTGCGCGCATAACGCACCATACTTTCCTCGGCATGGTAACTGCTGCCCCAACCGTGAACAAAAATAGTTGGTGTATCAATCTGCTTGGCTGAGTCTTGGTGAGAGTTATTGATTAGCAGGTAGGATAAGATTACAAGTAGAATTACGGCCGCGAGGCTGGTAATGGTGATTTTGCTTTTTTTGGTCATTTTATTTCTCCGATAATTGTTTTTAAGATTGCAAGGTCATTATAGGGCTAATCCCGTTAACGACAAAATACTTGCTCTCAGTTGCTGTTAATAAGTTGGGGTCATAATTAAAGCCAGGGTTATAAAGCCAGTTTGACCGTCACATCTTTTTTACCCAGGATATTTTTCAAGTCGCTTTGACTGCTATTTATAATTCTGGCAATCTTGGTCAAACTCCAAGAATTGTGATCGTAATAAAGAGATAATTGGTTGCCCTGGTAAAGCGTAATGTCTCCTGGTTTGGTAGTCATTTGCTCGTTATTTTGTGGTAAAGACCAGGGTAAATCGCCGACTTTTTCGAAATTGCCAAAATCGTGAAATCTCAGCGTTAGGCTTTTCTTTTGCAATTTTTGGCTTAGTGCCTTGGCAGAGGAATTATCTGCCAACTTAGCAGTTAGAACTGTTTTACCAACTTTGATTTTTAAATACTGATTCATTTTTTTGGAGGACCTCTTGTTCTTTTTCACCTTTTTGGCGAGTGAAATGTCGCTGAACGGTGAATTTTTATTATTTTGAGGTAAGGTGCCAAAGACCCTCACCCCGATAACTATTACCATAAATGTAGCGATGAAAAGCGCTACTTTTTTCTTTGTCATGAAGTATACCTCCTCGTTAGGTGATTAATTTTGGGGTTGAATAAAAATATAGACCTTATAGTTAAGGTTAAGTCAACTATAAAGTGAAAAATATTACTCAAAATAGATTGACATACTAAGTTATTAAAAGTACACTATTTGTGACCGTATGACTAAAATATAATTTTTGGTCATGAAAGAAAAATCGAATAAAAGTTAATTTATAAGGAGATAGTAATGAGTAGAGGTTTTACTGAAGAAGAGAAAAAAGAACTAAAAGAACGATTAATTCAAGTATTTATTGAGGAATTAAATCATCAAAAAATAAGTTCAATTAACATAGATGACTTAGTTAAAAAAGTTGGTATTGCCAAGGGCTCCTTTTATCATTTTTTCAAGTCAAAGGACGATCTTTTTGCAGAAGTGATTAATAAAATTCAAGACAATATTATTAATAAGTCAACTTATCTTGCTGAGGAGGATAAACTTCCGGCCAAAGACAGACTAAAAAAGATCCTGCTTTACTTGGTTGCCACTATTGGTCAATACCCCTGGATTAAACAATTATCTAATGTTGAATACGCCAAGCTAATTCGCCGCTTACCTGATGATGCAAAGGAAAAGCTACGGCAAAAAGACATTACGGATTTAACCAGAATTTTGGAGATTCTTAACTTAAAAACGGTTTATCCTTATGAAAACATTACCGTTATGGTTCAGATTATCTTTTCCTCAGCATTAAATAAAGACGATTATGGCGATAAATACGATGAATCAATCAAAATATTGGTTGACATATTAATTGATCATATTTTTACAGAAAGAAGATGACAAATTATGACAAACAAGTCAATTATTGAAATGAGAGAAGTTTGTAAGATCTATCAAAGCGGTAATGAGCAAGTGTATGCGGCCAATAATCTTAATTTAAAGATTACCGATGGGGAATTAGTAGTTATTGTTGGTGCCAGTGGTGCAGGTAAAACAACGCTATTAAACCTATTAGGAGGAATGGATACGGTTTCATCTGGTGAGATTAACGTTAACGGTGTCATGATTAGTAATTATTCGGAAAAGAAGTTGTCGTTATACCGGCGTAATGATGTCGGTTTTGTCTTTCAATTTTACAACTTGATTTCTAATCTGACGACGCTAGAAAACGTTGAATTTTCTAGTAGTTTTGCTAAGAATCCGCTCGATCCCCAAAAAATATTGCAAGAAATTGGGTTAGGTAAAAAGTTCGCTTCCTTTCCAACGGAACTTTCTGGTGGCCAACAGCAACGCGTTGCCATTGCCAGAGCAATTGCTAAAAATCCCCTTTTATTACTATGTGATGAACCAACTGGTGCACTTGACTTTAAAACCAGTAAGGAAGTTTTAAGCCTACTGGCTAATTTTAATAAGACCTATCAAAAGACTGTCATTATTATTACGCACAATTCGGTGCTTGCCCAAATGGCGGATAAGGTAGTTAAAATCAAAGACGGTAAAATTGCCAATATTGCTATCAATAAAAATAAAATGCCAGTCGAAAAATTGGAATGGTAGGTGAGAGTATGGGAATAATATATTTACTCAAAAAATTTCGTAGGGAAATATTTAAGGAAAATGGTTCGCAGCTTCTATCATTAATTATTATTGTTGCAATTGGTATTACCTGTTTTATTGGGTTTTCCAAATCATCCAGTGACTTAGAAAAAACTGTTTCTGACTACTATCGTCATTCAAATTTGGAAGATCTGGAAGTTTCGGGAAATTTCTCTGCTAAGAAAGTACGTCAAATACAAAATATTGCGGGCATCAAGAAAATCGCTAAAAATTATGATTATCAGGCAAGCGTTAAAAAAAACAATTTGTTGATTAATGGCTACAGTAAAAGTAACAAAATTAACCAGTTAACCCTCTTGGCAGGAAATTATCCGCGCCAAAATGAAATTGCCGTTGATCACTTGTACTTTGAAAAAAACCAGCTCAAAATTGGCGATCAAGTTAAACTACTTATTAATGGGCTAAGAGTTAAAGCTAAAATTTCTGGAACGATTCGCAGTCCGAAGTATTTATATTTAACAGAGAATGCTGCTGAACCCTTCCCTAACCACCAAAAGTATGGCTACGGGGTTATACCCAATAAAAGACTGAAAAAACTAGGGTTGCCGGTTAACTCGTTAGTAATCAAGGTGGGAAAATCATCGTCAAGCAACCAGGTAATTGATCGTCTTCACGCTGTTGATCGGAATGCTTTTGTAGTTAAGCGGCAGGATCTTATGAGCTATAACATGATTCATAGCAAATTAACAACAATCAAAAATATTGCTATTGTGATCTCAGCTGTCTTTATTCTCCTAACTATTGCAGTGACGCTAATTAGTTACTCTAAGCAGGTCAGCAACAAAAGAGGAGAAATAGCTATTTTTAAAGCTTTAGGAGTTTCGCGGAAGAATATTTTAATATATTTATTCTTTCCGGGTATTGTTACTGCCATTGTGGGTACAGCTATCGGGTCACTAATCGGTATTCTGATCTTTCCGCAAATAATCAATCAAACTTTGGGAAACTTATTTGATTTCCCTAAAATCATGCAGGGTAACTATTTATCGTTGGTAGCCGGATCATTTATTGCAGTACTGGTGGTCGAATTAATTGCGTTGGTTATTAATGCAGCTAAATTATTAAACGAATCAGCTGCCAATACGATGCGTCCAACCATCAGTAAGGCAAAAGCTGGGACTTTTTTGGCCAAAATACCGGGTATTTGGCGTCATCTTTCTTTTAAGAGCAAGCTGTTAGTGCGTAATATTGCCAGTGGTAAGATTAAGTTTCTGTTTAGTGCGTTAGCAATTGCTTTCTGTGTGACGATCCTAATTTCTTCTTTTGGATTAAAGTTTGCCTTTGGTAACATTGAACAGACAGAGTTTCAGGATGTTCGAAAATATGATCTTAGTGCTAATTTGACTAGTAACAAACAAGGCAAAATTAGCCAAGATCCATCCGTAGTTTACGTTGATAACTATGCTATTGTTCCAGCCAAGGTAGGAAATACTGAGACACACCTAAATGTTATCAATGCCAAAGCTAAAGCAATCAACTTAAGTTCTACTAGTAATGAAAAATTGAGTTTTGCTCATCTTCAGGGAACTTACATTTCTGCTAAATTGGCGCAAAGATTAGCTTTAAAAAAGGGCAGTACAGTAAAGCTCAAGGTATTCCATGATAATGAATACGATAATTTTAAAACGGTCATCAAAGGAATTTATACTAGTTATATGAGCCAGGGCTTTTACACAACTGATGATTATTTAAAAAGTAAAGGGTTGAATATACCTGTCCAAACTAAATTCATCAAGGCTAAGAACATTAAAGGTGAAAAGCAGCGGTTAGATAAAAATCCGTTAGTGAAAAACGTCTTGCTAAAAAGCAAGCAAGCTCAAGGCTATCAGAAGGCGTCGACAGCAGTTAATTCAATTCTGATAATGATTGTACTTATTGCAGCGCTGCTTCTATTTGCAGTAATCTATAACCTCAGTACGATCAACATTGCAGAAAGAAAAAGAGACATTGCAACTGAAAAAGTTTTGGGATTGAGTAGTGGGAATATTAATAGACTGATTCTAGGCGAAAATACTATTTTGGTTACAGCAGCAACCGTCATCGGTATAATTATTAGTCCATGGATGTACAATTTGCTGGGAAATTCGATCGCTTCAGATGATATGTCCTTCCCGACACAACTAAACCTTAATAGTATCCCAATTTCAATCGGTTTAATTATTTTGTTCTTATTGTTGACTAGTCTCTTTCTAATTCAAAAAATTAAGAAAATTAATCAACTAGAAGCCTTGAATGGTTTTGAATAGGAGGTACACTTGTAACTAAACTATAATTATTTAAACAGGTGAGTTGAGTGGAAGACAAGGCATACAAGATTGGGCAATTTTCGAACCAAGTGAAGCTGTCGATTGACACCTTGCGTTATTATGAAAAGGAAAAGCTGATTGTTCCGAAGCGGGATCAGAATAATCGCCGGATATATGATGAAAGTGATTTGCGCTGGATTGAATTCATCAAGCGTTTAAAGCAGACAGGCATGCCCATCAAGGAAATTCAGCAATACTCCCAGTTGCGCTACCAGGGAGATAGCACTATCAATGAACGCTTAGAGCTGTTATACCAACAAAAGGAACGTTTGGCCGCTGAATCTGCGGAGCTTGCACAACATATTGCTTTTTTAAACCATAAGATTGGGGTTTATCAAGCTAAGCTGAAGCGTTATGACCACTAACTAAAAGGGGTACTAGGATAATTACTATCCTAGTACCCCTTATTATCTAAACTACTAAGTTAATTCTTAGCAAAGACTTGCTTGGCAGTGTTCACAGCATTCAGGACCTTAGGAAAGCCGACATAGGGCAGACACTGAATAAAAGTTTCAATAATTTCATTCTTTGTCCAGCCCACATTCAAGGCCGCCTGAATATGAACTTTAAGCTGCGCTGCTGTATCGCCCTGGGTCAATAGACTGGTAATGGTGATCATTTCGCGTTGTTTAAAGTCCAGCCCGGTCCGGTTATAAATATCGCCAAAGGCAAATTCAAAAATATATTTGCCCACGTCAGGAGCGATTCCTTGAAGAGCCGCCATCACGCTGTCGGCCGCCGTGCCATCAACCTGCGCTAATGTTTTTTTGCCTAATTCTAATCTTTTATCTGTTGACATAGATTTATCCTCCTAATAGTTAATATTACAGAAATTATCATAATTGCTGGAGTTAACTCCATGTCAAGGGGACAGCAAATTTATTTACTGGTTGGGCTTTTAGCAAAAACGATTGTATAATTACGTTGAGGTAAGACAATGAAAATAATTGAATTCGGGCAAGACCACACGGAAGTAATTATCTTGCTGCATGGCGGTGGCCTTAACTGGTGGAATTACCAGACGGAGGCGAAATTACTAGCCTCAAAGTACCACGTGGTTTTGCCCATCTTGCCGGGGCACGCGGGCAGCGACCAGGACTTTTATAGCATTAGGCAGTGCGCCCAAGCAATTATTGCGGTAATTGAGCAGAGATACGGGGGCTCTGTGCTGCTAATTGGTGGCCTGTCGCTAGGCGCTCAGGTTGCCGTTGAAATCTTGGCCTTGCGTAAAGATATTTGCCGATATGCCATTATTGAGAGTGCACAGGTAATTCCGGCGCCGCTAACTAAGGCGCTACTGCCCGTGACACTTGCTGCCAGTTACGGCCTAATCAAGCAAAAATGGTTTGCACGCTGGCAGTTTAGGGCACTGAAGATGGCACCAGCTTACTTTGAAGATTACTACCGTGACACGTGTCGTATCAGCCGGCAGAATCTAACGGCAATTTTAGTCGCCAATACCAGTTTCACAATTCCTGTCAGTTTTGCGCAGACGAGCGCGCGGGTAATACTCGTTGTAGGTGGCAAAGAAGGCAGGAAGATGCGACGCTCGGCCGCACTTTTACATAAAGCGCAGCCGGCTAGTCTGCTGCAGATAAAAGCCGGCTTGTACCACGGCCAGTTTGTTCTCAACCATCCCCGTGAATATGCAGCTGACCTAGCTAGAATAGTGGCAAGTTAGTTTGCGTTGCTGTCAATCTTGGCGCGGCTAAATAATTATATTAAATTGAGGATTTTTACCAAAAGAGTAAGAGAAAAGCCTGAATCTGCTAGAGCTAATCTAAGAAGGTTCAGGCTTTGTTTAGTTAATTATTCACTCACAATGATTAGGGATTTGATGGCTTCACGGCGATCCATTGCCTCATAAGCAGCTTGGATTTGGTCTAGTGTGAAACGCTTGGTGAAGACCTTGCCGGGATGGATTTTACCTTGCAGGACTGCATCTAGTAAAACCTTACGGTCAATGCTGGTTACAGGTGCAATGCCGCCCCGCAAACCACTGTTTTTCCAGAACAGGTTATTGGTATTCATTTCAGCTTTTTGCGGTACCCCAACGCGGCCAATTATTGCCCCTGGCCGGCCAACTTGTACCGCGGTTGCAACCGATTGCTCCGTGCCAACGCACTCTAAGACAGCATCGGCACCGTTCCCATCAGTTAGCGCCAGGACCCGTTCGACCGCGTCCTGCCCTCTTTCAGGCACAATGTCAGTTGCACCAAATTCTCGTGATAACTGCTGCCGGTCTTCATGGCGACTCATTGCAATAATCCGCTTGGCGCCGAGCAGTTTGGCGGCAATAACGCCGCACAGACCTACCGCACCGTCGCCGAAAACTACAACCGTGTCACCGGTCTTGACCTCGGCACTGGCTGCTGCATGGTAACCGGTAGCCATGACGTCAGATAAAGTTAAGAGGTCGTTTAACTGGTCGTCGGTATAGTCGTTAGGTTGGCCCGGAATTTTGATCAGTGCCCAAGCAGCGTTTTGAAACCTAAGGTATTCGCCCTGGTAGCCACCATTAGTCCCGCCGGTCTGATTGAGACAGCTGCCGTCAAAACCGGCACGGCAAGCGCTGCAGTAGCCGCAGCCGTGGGTAAAAGGCGCGATGACGAAGTCGCCTGGTTGAACTGCTGTAACTTTGGTGCCGACCGCTTCCACAATGCCAATGGCTTCGTGTCCCACGGGGCTATTATGGGGCCGCTGGGAGATGCCGCGGTACCACCACAGATCAGAACCGCAGACGCAGGTGCGGATAACTTTGATAATTGCATCTGTGTCGGCCTCAATTTGCGGATGGGGGTATTCCTGCAGGGTCATTTTCCCTGGCTCACTAAAAGTTGCCGTTTTCATGATTTTTGCTCCTTATGCTATTTACTTATCACCGTAATAAAATGCGGCAGTGGCACCACCATCGATTAAGAAGGTTGAACCGGTAATGAAGGCACCCTGCGGGCTCATCAATAGTTGGGCGACGTTGGCAACTTCATCGGCCGTTCCGGGCCGGCCAGCCGGCGACTTGGCAAACATTTCTTTGTAAAAGTCGCCTCGGATGCCATTGAATTCGTCTAGCGCTAGGGGAGTGACAATAATTCCGGGAGCAATAGCGTTGAGTCTCGCCCCACGTTTAGCCCAGTTCAAGGCTTCGGCCATTACCCGCTTTTCATTGCAGCGCTTGGCCAGTTGGTAGGCCTGCAGTGTATCTTTGATGTTCTCTTCTTGTAAAAGGTCGAGCTTTAATAATTCTGCGGTTGGGGTTAGTGCCAATTGCTGGTCTTGCTCTGGGGTTAACGCGGGCATGCGGTGACCGGATTGACTGGTAATGGTCACGCCCACACCACCAGCAGCGATGACCTGACCTACTTCTTCCAGCAATACGGCTGTCCCATAGAGATCAACGTTTAAAATGGCTGCGATTGAAGCTTGACTAGGTGACAGGCCGGCGCCGTTAATCAGAGTTGTAATTGGGCCATACTTTTGCCCGGTGGCAATCATCTTTTTAATAGACTCGCGGGAAGATAGGTCCATCTCTATCGGTTCAACGTCAAAGCCGGCTTCCTGCATAACGCGTCCAATTGTTTGCGCGTTATGCAAGCTTTTGTCGCCCAAAATAATTTTCTGGTCAGCGCCCATTCGCCGGGCAATTGCCATACTGATCTGGCCGGCACCAACAACTAACATAACTGGTTTATTCATTATTATTTCTCCTTTTTAATAAACGGGCCTTTTTTCGCCCTCAGTATCTGGATCGGCGATACCAATACTTTCATTAACAAACAAGCTGGGGTTGGCAATGATCTGCAAAACCACATCGGCCATGCTTTGGCGTGATCCGGAAACACCATAATATGGTTGGTCGCGTGTGGTAATAGTGTACTTAACTTCTGCCCGGTCATTGAGCCACGGTAAACGCAGGGTGGTATATTTGAGTCCGGAGTCAGCTAATAGCTGGTCGGAATGGATGGCCTCCTGCAAACCAGGCAGTACTTGCTTATAATTCCAGCGCCCAAACTCACCGCCGACTTCATTGTATATTCCGAGAATGTTGGAAAAGATAACCCGCTGGACATCGTGCTTGGTCATGGCTTCTATAACATTGTGCGTGATCACATTGTCAGGACTATGGTCAACCATCCCAACGAAAACTAGGTCTTGCCCGGCGACTGCACTGTCAACGTCTGGGGCACTCAATAAGTTGACTTCTAAGATGCGTGCCCGATCTTGCAAATCAATCAGCCGGCGCCTGTTGCGTAGCCCCAAAGTCAAGTGCACCTCTTTGAACTTAGGTTCCTGCGAAATGCGCTGTTCGACTAGCTGGGCAATTTGTCCGTTGGCTGCTAAAATCAATAAATTCATTATTTGCCTCCTGTTTTTTTAGATTGTATTTATCTTAGGTCATTAGCCTAACTATAAGGCAAGTGGAAAATATAAGGAGTTATTTTCTTTGTTTGATAGTATTAGTTAGCCTCGAAAAAATTTTTGCTTTCGAGTAACTTTACACTGTACTATAAAGATAAATTAAAAGAAGGGGAAAGAGCCAATGAAATATAATGTGCAAGAAGCAGCTGATAAAATGGGTTTGACGACTTATGCATTGCGTTACTACGATAACAATGGGATGTTGCCTTATGTGAAACGCGATGAAAATAATAATCGAATCTTTGATGATGTTGATCTCGAATGGATTCAAATCATTATTTGCTTGCGTGGAACGGGGATGCCGTTAAAGAAGATTCAATATTATTTGCAGTTAGTTACTCAGGGAGAACAGACGGTTCCCGAACGCTATCAAATTATGTTAGAACAACAGCAGCAAACGCTAAGAGAAATCACTGAGCTTAACCAACATTTGATGACGATCAATAAAAAGGTGGCCCACTATGCAGATATCCTAATTAACCCTAAACCGGATTCTTACGTGCCTTCTAATATAAAAACTAAGGCCGCTAAGACCACTACTTAAAACCAACTATGAGTAACTGCGACTTTCTTTAACTTGATAATTGCCGTATTAAAGCAGTGGTTTGGTGGTATGATGAAGCTTATCAGGATAGTATTGCTAAAGGGAGTGATTTTGATGAAAATTGGTTTTATCGGAACAGGCGTGATGGGTAATGCGATTTGCCTAAATTTGCTGAAGGCTCATCACCAATTGTGGATTTATAACCGGACCAAGAGCAAGACGGATAACTTAGTCAAGCATGGTGCAAATTGGTGCGCTAGCCCGCAGGCAGTAGTTGAAAAAGCTGACGTAATTTTTACGATGGTGGGCTTTCCGGCTGATGTTGAGCAAGTTTACCAGGGTACTGACGGTATTTTGGCGGGCGCGGTCAAGGGAAAGTACCTCGTTGACATGACCACCTCGAAGCCGGCTTTGGCCCAGCAACTATTTGATGCAGGTGAAAAAGTAGGCGCTAAAGTCTTGGATGCACCGGTCTCGGGCGGCGACCTGGGGGCCAAGAATGCTACCCTAACTATTATGGTTGGCGGTGATGAAGCGGCATATGAAGATCTGGAACCGGTGTTTAAGGACTTTGGCAAGACGGTGCACTACTTTGGTCCTGCCGGCGCGGGTCAAAACACCAAGATGGCCAATCAGATTATGATTGCGGGCACAATGACGGGGATGACCGAGATGCTGGTTTATGCCGAGAAGGCCGGGCTGGATTTGGCGACCGTTTTAGCAACGGTTGGTGCCGGTAGTGCGGCTAACTGGAGTCTGGCTAATTACGGTCCGCGCATTCTTAAAGGGGACTACACGCCCGGCTTCTTTAGCAAGCATTTCTTGAAAGACTTACGCATTGCGTTAGAAATGGCTCAAGAGATGGGGATAGAGTTACCGGCTACGCAAGAAGCCCAGCGTTTATATGAAATTCTGGTAGATGACCAGGGTCTGGGCGACTTAGGTACGCAGGGGCTGATCAAACTCTGGTGGAAATAACCGTAAATTAACCACAAAAGGAGCGACTTCGATGGAAGTCGCTCCTTTTTGAGTGGCCGGCAAATTTTATTCGGCTGATAGAGCCGGATTAATGTCTAATTAGTGCAAAGGCTAAGCAGCTTATCCCGCCAAGTAGCAGGAGTGGTACCAGCAGGTGAATCAAGAATACCGCCACCAGTCCACAAGCTAACAAGAAAAATAGTATTTTAATCAGGCCCAGACCGAGTTTAGCCAGTAGCCAGATAGAACAACAAAGCAGTATTAGTGTCAACATGCCCAATCACCCCTTCAGTATGTAGTAAGAGCAAGTATAGGATGTTTTGGGTAGAACGAATAGGGAGTAGCGATAAGTTTTAAAAATAATTAATTATCTTGCTCCAAGTTCAAAAATTGATATAATAGTCTTCCACGAAAAATTGGAAGGAGGAGCAATTTGCGTTTTAAACAAATAATTTTTGATGTCGATGACACGCTGATTGATTTTGCTGCTACAGAGCATTTTGCTTTGCACAGTCTTTTTAACGCACATCACTGGCAACTAACAGATGACTTGCAGCGCCGCTATCATGCCTATAACCAGGGATTATGGCGTCAGCTTGAACGGGATCAGATCAGTTATGACCAGTTAAGTCGGACGGTATTTAGGCATTTTTTTAAAGAAAATCTGGGGGTAGAAGTCGACGGCACGGCAATTATGAATGAATACCGGTCCTACTTCAGTCAAGCATACAAGCTGCTCCCGGGCGTTGAAGACACTTTGCATTTTGGGCAGCGGCATAACTACCAGCTGACCGTTCTCAGCAATGGTGAAAGCTATATGCAGCGGCAGCGTTTAGAACTAGCGGGCATCTGGAAGTACTTTTCTTTGATTGTCACTTCTGAAGAAGCGGGCTGCTCTAAACCAGATCCGCAGATTTTTGACTATTTTTTTAGTAAGGCCGAAATTGGCCCCGAAGAAACAGTCTTCTTTGGGGATGGTCTGCAGTCTGATATTTTGGGAGCAGAGAACTACGGTTTTGCCAGTGTTTGGTATAACCATCGTCACCGTAAAAACACGTTGAACTTACATCCACTAGCTGAAGTGGATAATTATCCGCAATTTGTTACCCTCCTCAAAAACGATTTTCGCACTAAACCGGTATAATAGAAGATAAGCGTAGTTAATAACTACCAAGAATAAAGTTGCTTTTAAGATTAGGAAAGTAGGGAAAACTATGAAAGTTGGATTCATTGGAACCGGTAAAATTGGCACGGCGCTTGTTAAGGGATTGTTGCATGCGGGGATAGCAGGACAGGAGATCTTTGTTTATGCTGGCGGTCATGAATCAGCTCGCCAGCTCGCTGCTCAAAATGATCTGCAGGTAGTCAATGATTATGCGGAATTTGCCACCTGCCAGGCGGTAGTTGTGGCGGTGGGCGGCCCGATTATTGAGACCATCATTAAGGAGCTGGGGCAAAGGTACCACGGCATTATCCTGTCAACGGGTGGCGGAGATCTGACTAAGGTCAACCAGGACTTACCAGCTGGTTCTTCTTTTGTTAAAATTGTTCCTAACACACCCGTACAGATTGGTGAGGGCATCACGGCCGTTAGCTTTGTTCCTAATGAACAGGCGGAAGTGGTCGAGCCGGTTAAAGCAATTTTGGCCTTGCTGGGTGAGGTCTATATTGTGCCAGAAAAGCTCTTGGGTATTTATGGGACTGTTGCGGGTTGTGCACCGGCTTATGTGGACTTAATGATTGAGGCCTTGAGTGATGCAGCTGTCCAAAATGGCGTCAACCGCGCTGAGTCTTACCCATTAATTGAAAAGATGCTGCTGGGTACGGCCAAGCTGGCCCTGGCTGAACACAAGTTGCCAGAAGAATTAAAAGACGAGGTTACTACGCCCGGTGGCAGCACCATTAGGGGCGTGGTGAAGCTGGAAGAAATGAACTTTCGCAACGCATTGATTCAAGCAATTAATGCATCAGCTAAGTAATAATTGCTAAACAAATGGCTGAGTCTAATTGGACTCAGCCATTTTTGGTAAAAAAAGACGCTACATCATAGTAGCGTCTTTTTAGAAAAATTATTTTTTAAAACTCTTTGTCCAAGTCAACTGGAGTTTCAGGCTTTTCATTCTTGATTAAATTCAAGTTGTTGTCAAAAGCCTTAATAACCATGTTACGAACAGCGTGAGTTGTGTAGAAGGCAGTATGTGGTGTTACCAAGACATTTGGCCGGGCAATCAAGTCTGCTAGGCGTTGGTCAGGAAATTCTTTGCCACTGAAGTCATTATTGAAGATACCAACTTCGCCTTCATAAGTGTCCATGACAAAACCAAAGATTTTACCGGAATCAAGGCCACGAACTACGGCATCAGTATCAACTAATGGTCCCCGAGAAACGTTAACAATCACGACATCATCCTTCATCTTGCTGATGGATTCATCGTTAATCATGTGAACATTTTCTGGAGTATCAGGAACGTGGACAGAGATAACATCAGCTTGCGCATAAAGGTCATCTAGAGTATCTACATAGTAGCCTTTTTGTTCCAATACTGGGTTTCTGAAGACATCATAAGCGATCACTTTGGCGCCAAAGCCTTCCATAATCCGCATGAAAACTTGACCAATGTGGCCAGTACCGATAACCCCAACAGTTTGGTCGCGTACTTCCCGGCCGATGGTTGGAGCCCAACGCAAGTCATGCTTAGCAAGCTTCATATCCATCTCTTTGTCTTGACGCAGTACTCTGGCAGCTTGAATGGCAGCATGTTCAGCGATTGCATCTGGTGAATAAACCGGAACATTAGTCAACTTAAAGCCGAGTTCCTTGGCCTTCTTCAGGTCAATGTTGTCAATACCGACGTTACGGATAGACCAGTTGTGGATACCTAACTGGTCTAAAGCCTCGATTGTGTCTGCCTTGTAGTCCAGTTGCTGGTAGGTAACAACACCATCAGATCCTTCAGCTAAAGATGCAGTTTCAGGTGTCAAAAGTTTATCGGTAAAATCAACTTCAACGTCTGGGTGAGCTTCTTTCCATTCGTGTACATATGGTTCTTCATCTTTACGGATGGCGTAAGCAAAAATTTTAGTCATAAAGTCTAACCTCCATAGATTATTATTATTATTATTATCCTCTTGTGCTATTATACACTTGTTACTTATGAAATAAAAAGATAAATGATGGAATAATTATGTCCCCTAAAACGCTAATATAGCGGTAATCGCTTACATGGATTGCCGCAGGCTAGTTTGCCTTACGGCCGTTGGCTTAATAAATTTTTTGTTAAAATCGTGAAAATGATAACAGCTCTTGTGCACAGTAAAAAAACCAACGGTAGAGCAAATAATTGCTAGAGTTTTAAGTTAACTAAAAAAATTATATAATAAGGAAGCACAAATAAAAAGGAGAAAAAAATGATCTTAATTTCGTGGAATATCGATTCGCTAAATGCCGCCCTAACTGGTACTTCTTCAAGAGCGGTTGAAACGCGCAAAGTACTGCAGAAAATACATGACCAAGCAGCAGAGATAATTGCCATTCAAGAAACCAAGTTACGTGCAACGGGACCGACTAAGAAACACCAGGAAGTTTTGGCAACAGAGTTTCCAGAGTATGAGTTGGTCTGGCGGTCAGCGGAAGAACCCGCCCGTAAAGGTTATGCTGGCACAATGTACTTGTACAAAAAAGACCTTAAGCCTAAGGTCACTTACCCTAAAATCGGTGCACCAGCACCAATGGATGATGAGGGCAGGATTATTACTTTGGAATTTCCGAAGTTTTTTGTAACCCAAGTTTACACGCCTAATTCGGGAAATGGCTTAAAGCGGTTGAGTGAGCGGCAGGTATGGGACGAGCAGTATCTTAACTATCTGAAAGAATTAGATCAGCAAAAGCCGGTTCTGGCCAGTGGCGATTACAATTGTGCCCATACAGAGATTGACCTGAAGCACCCGGACAACAACCACCATTCCGCTGGTTTCACGGATGAGGAGCGGGCAAACTTCAGTCAGCTCCTCGAGGCCGGTTTTACCGATACCTTTAGAAGGGTAAATGGCAAGGTCGAAGGTGTTTATTCTTGGTGGGCTCAGCGGGTAAAAACCGCCAAGGCCAACAACTCGGGTTGGAGAATCGATTATTGGCTTACTAGTGACCGGATTGCGACTAAGGTGAAGCGGTCTGAGATGATGGACACCGGTGTCCGTGCCGATCACTGCCCAATTTTACTAGAAATTGACCTGTAAAGTTGTTAATTAAAGAAATCCAAGGTTTGGGTTTCTTTTTCTTTTGTGTAAAATGAGTGCAGAGGCGATAAGAATGAATGAACCGTTACAAGATGCCATACTGAGTGGCTTATATGATTCTACCTATCCAGGTCACGAACTACTCAGCCCCAAACTACTACAAAATATGAAAGATGATAATATTTGGTTGACTTTGCGGCAAGAACTGTTGTCTTGTCAGAGTTTTACGTGGGCGATTGCCTTTGTGACCCAGGATATGCTGGTGCCTTTTAAGGTGGTCATGGCTGATTTGGCTCGCCAAAAAGTTGCCGGCACCCTGATCACCGGCAATTACTTGGCCTTTAATGATCCAAAAGTTTTTCATGAATTGCTGAAAATTCCTAATTTAAATGTCCGGATTGCCCAAAAGGATGGCTTTCATGCCAAAGGCTATCTCTTTGAGCATGAAGACTGGCAAACTATTGTGATTGGTAGTGCCAACTTTACCCGCTCAGCCCTGCTACGTAATTATGAATGGGCGCTAAAAGTTAGCTCAAGAGAAAATGGTGCATTAACGCAGCAAGTTGCCAGCCAGCTGCAAGAACTATCAAAGGACAGTCAGCCCCTAACGCTTGATTGGCTTAAAGAATACGAAAGTGGTTGGGTAAGACCGCAAGTACAAGCGCGTCCTAGACAGGCACCTGCTCCTGAAATCACGCCCAATCAGATGCAGAAAGCGGCTTTAAAAGAATTACAGGGTTTACGTGAAGCGGGCCAAGAGCGCGGCTTAATTGTATCGGCAACCGGTACGGGCAAGACTTACTTGGGTGCCTTCGCTGTTAAGGACTTCAAACCGCGTAAGTTCTTATATCTTGTTCACCGCGAGCAGGTTGCTAAAAAAGCCCTAGCTAGTTTTTATCGGGTAATTGGCGGCGACCGGCGTGACTATGGCCTGCTTACGGGGCATAAACATGAACTTCAGTGTAAGTATCTCTTTGCGACCGTGCAAACTTTAAGCCAGGATGATCTGCTGGCCAGTTTGGCGGCGACTGAATTCGACTATATCTTAATTGATGAGGCCCATCGAGCTGTTGCTCCGAGTTACCAAAATATTTTTGCTAAGTTCAAGCCGGCTTTTTGGCTTGGCATGACGGCAACACCTGAGCGAATGGACGATCAAGATGTTTACCGGCTTTTTGACTATCATCTAGCCTATGAAATTCGTCTGCGGGGTGCCCTAGAGGAAAAGATGCTGGCCCCATTTCATTATGTTGGGGTGGAAGACTATGAAGTAGACGGACAAAGCATCGACGAAACGACCAACTTACGCAACTTACTGAACCCTGAACGCGTGGATTATGTACTTCAGCAACTGGACTACTATGGTTATTGCGGTGATTGCGCCAAGGGGCTAGTTTTTTGTAGTCGGCAAGCAGAGGCGCGGGAATTAGCACGGCTTTTTTCGGCGCGCCAGCATCCTGCTGTTGCCCTTACTAATGAAGACAGTGAAAACCGGCGCGCTCAAGTTGTTGACCAGTTGGAACAAGGAAAGATCGAATATATTATTACGGTTGACCTCTTCAATGAAGGTGTCGATATTCCTGCCCTTAACCAGATCATCATGCTTCGTAATACTCAATCCAGCATTGTTTTTATCCAGCAGCTGGGCCGGGGCTTGCGCAAGTATCCTGGCAAGGACTATGTGACGATAATTGACTTTATTGGTAATTATAAAAATAATTACCTGATTCCAATTACCCTAAACCAGGATCCCAGTCGTAGTATTGATCGGGCTCGGGCAGAAAGTAAACTGCCGGGTTTTATTGATGTGTCGACCATTAACTTTAGCCAGGTTGCATCAGAAAAGATACTGGCTTCACTTGACCGCATTAAGCTCGATAGTATCAAGGAATTGCGCCAGTCCTACTTTGATCTAAAGAAAAAGCTGGGGAGGATCCCCTTACTACTAGACTTTGACCGGTATGGTTCGACTTCGCCAACAGTTTTTGCTAATAATCAGAGCCTGGAAAATTATGGCCAGTTTTTAGTGAAAATGGACGAGCAGGTCCAGCTTAGCCGAGCTGAAAATGCGGTTCTGTCTTTTGTGACCAAGGAACTTTTGAATGGCAAAAGGCCACATGAGCTGGTGCTTTTGCACTTGTTATTAACTCAAGACAAGGTTAGTCAGAACGAATTTGAGCAAGCTCTACATAATTGCGGCGCTTACGTTGACGCAGCTGTTTTAAACTCGGTTGATGCCATCCTATCGCTTAGTTTTTTTGATATTAAACAGGGGAAAACGACGAAAAAAGCCCAGTACGGCAACCAGGCTCTGGTTGAGCGACCAGATTTGTTTACCTACAAGTTAAATCCTCAGCTTGCCCGTTCTTTGCGGGAGCATGATGCCTTTAAACGGCTGTTTAACGACGCCGTTGAAACGGGCTTAGCCCTAAATCGGGAGTATGACAACCAGCAACAATTTACGCTTTATCAACAATATGATCGCAAGGACGTGTGCCGCTTACTAAATTGGCCCAAGGATGTTTCAGCACCGATGTATGGTTATCGGGTAGGTAAAGGGGAAACTCCAATTTTTATCATTTACCGTAATGAGACGAAGCAGCAACGCAGTGCCTTATACCACAATACCCTTGAAGATGGGCGGAGCTTGCGTTGGTATACTCGAACACCGCGTCATTTGCAATCAGATGAGGTGCAACGGCTGTTGACAACGCCGCAGATGAAGCTCCACATATTGGTCAAGCAGAGTGATGCGGTCGGCAAGCAGTTCTTCTACTTGGGCCAGGCCGATATTTTGCAAGAGACTGTGAGAGAAGAGGAATTAGGTCCCAAGAAAAAGGCTGCCGTGGGGATGGATTTGCTACTCAGGCACCCCTTACCTGCTAAAATGTATGAATTACTATTTGTAGAATAAAAAAAGCTGCGATAGATTTATCGCAACTTTGGTTAATTGTACACGTTAACGTGCACTGAAAGTGTTGGGTTTAATGTGTTGTAAAATTTTGTAGCCGATATCTTTTTCATCGTTTTCGCGGTCATTAGTTTGATTCAAAAACATGACAATTCCGTTCTGATTATCGGTGGTCAGCTGTACCCAGGAGCCAAAGTGGGTTGTTCGAAGACTGCCGTATGCCAGTTTTAGCGAGTCATTATTTTTCAAATACATTCCCCCGGAATAGTTATTTACTTTACTCTTTAAGTGGGTTAGGTAATGAAAATCAGTCTGACTAAGAATAGTTCCGTTAGTTAAGCCAACCTGGATTTTGTAATACTCGTCCGGTGTAGTAAATAGGTTGGCTGCACCAGGAACCTGTGAAACAACAAATTGTTTAAGGTGACTTGATTTTTGGTAATTCTTGCGACCATTTGAGAAGTAAGAAATTGGGTCGGTTTTGCCACTGGGGATGTTTTGATAAAGGTAAGTGTTCTGTAACTTCAGCTTGTCAACGATGCGGGTCTGGAAGTTGCTTTCATAAGATTTACCAGTAATCTGCCTGATGATCCCGGCCAGCAGAATATAATTACTGTTGTTGTAAAAGTAACTTCCGACGGCATTCGACTTAGATGAGTTAATATTGTTGGTGACCCAATTAATCGCGTCTGGTTCAGAATAGACATAGTTGCGGTTGATTTCAGTACCGATTGCCGTGATTCCCGAGGTATGGGTCAATAAGTTGCCGACTGTGATTTGCTTGGCGTTTTTTAAAGTGGGGTACCACCGCGAAATCTTGGTATCTTGATCAAAAGCCTGCTTAGTATTGCTTGTTTCATTGATTAGCTGAACGATCATGGCCCCGGTAATTACTTTTTGTAAAGAAGCAGTTGGGTAAACGATCATCGGATTACCGTTGCCAATCCGCTTGCCATACCAGGCATAACCATAACTAATGGTTTGGGGGACACCGTTTTTGACCACGGTAACGACGCCGCGAACATGATTTTGTTTAAATACCTTTCTGACGAAACGATACATTTCGGTTTGATCAGCCGTAGTTGTCGCTGCTTCTGTTTTAGCAGTTCCGGTAGTTATTAAGGTAGTGGCTGCCAAAATAAATGCGGTAATTAGTGTAAAAGACTTGTGTTTCAAAATATTAGTTTCCTTTCCGTAAGTGGTGTTAGATATATTATAAGCTAGTAACAGTATGCAAAAAGATTAAGTTTGTTTAACAATCTTATTTTTATTTGTTACATCATAAATAAACAAAATTGATTTTGCTGATCGAAGGTACCGCAAAGACAAGAACAGTCTCCGTACTGGTGCGATATTAATATATCAAAGGCTAAAGTGTTAAATCCGATAATGATTAAAAATAGAGCACGTTAAGAATACTTTCAAAATAATATCTGCACGCAAGATAGCTCTATTGAAAAAATGTCAGAAAAAATAACTAAAAAAGCTTGCAAAAGGGAAAAATAGTTGCTAGTATTAATAACTGTCGTCAGGGCAAGAAGCAGTATAGCGCAGAGCCAGGCGACGAACAAAAGCCCAACTAAAAGAGTTGACAAAGAGCAACCGGTTAGGTAAGATAAGAAAGCTGTTTTGCAAGAAACAGGGAAGTAGTACCTTGAAAACTGAACAATGTTTTCGCAAAGTGTGCGGGTTATAAAAACCCAAAACAAAAGAGCGAAGTCAATTTCGCAAGCAAATAAATCCAAGATTAACATCTTGGAAAACAAATGAGCAAACATCAAACCGAATGTAAAAATGAGAGTTTGATCCTGGCTCAGGACGAACGCTGGCGGCGTGCCTAATACATGCAAGTCGAGCGAGTGAAGCAGTAGAAGTCTTCGGACGGAAACAGTGGAACGAGCGGCGGATGGGTGAGTAATACGTGGGCAACCTGCCCTCTAGCTTGGGATACCACTTGGAAACAGGTGCTAATACCAAATAAGAAGTAAGAGCGCATGCTCAAGCTATAAAAGGCGGCGTAAGCTGTCACTAGAGGATGGGCCCACGGTGCATTAGCTAGTTGGTAAGGTAACGGCTTACCAAGGCGATGATGCATAGCCGAGTTGAGAGACTGAACGGCCACATTGGGACTGAGACACGGCCCAAACTCCTACGGGAGGCAGCAGTAGGGAATCTTCCACAATGGACGCAAGTCTGATGGAGCAACGCCGCGTGAGTGAAGAAGGTTTTCGGATCGTAAAGCTCTGTTGTTGGTGAAGAAGGACGTGAATAGTAACTGATTCATGTTTGACGGTAATCAACCAGAAAGTCACGGCTAACTACGTGCCAGCAGCCGCGGTAATACGTAGGTGGCAAGCGTTGTCCGGATTTATTGGGCGTAAAGCGAACGCAGGCGGGAAGACAAGTCAGCTGTGAAAGCCCTCGGCTTAACCGAGGAAAGTCAGCTGAAACTGTATTTCTTGAGTGCAGAAGAGGAGAGTGGAACTCCATGTGTAGCGGTGGAATGCGTAGATATATGGAAGAACACCAGTGGCGAAGGCGGCTCTCTGGTCTGTAACTGACGCTGAGGTTCGAAAGCATGGGTAGCGAACAGGATTAGATACCCTGGTAGTCCATGCCGTAAACGATGAGTGCTAAGTGTTGGGAGGTTTCCGCCTCTCAGTGCTGCAGCTAACGCATTAAGCACTCCGCCTGGGGAGTACGACCGCAAGGTTAAAACTCAAAGGAATTGACGGGGGCCCGCACAAGCGGTGGAGCATGTGGTTTAATTCGAAGCAACGCGAAGAACCTTACCAGGTCTTGACATCTCCTGCAAGTCTAAGAGATTAGATGTTCCCTTCGGGGACAGGAAGACAGGTGGTGCATGGCTGTCGTCAGCTCGTGTCGTGAGATGTTGGGTTAAGTCCCGCAACGAGCGCAACCCTTATTATTAGTTGCCAGCATTAAGTTGGGCACTCTAATGAGACTGCCGGTGACAAACCGGAGGAAGGTGGGGACGACGTCAAGTCATCATGCCCCTTATGACCTGGGCTACACACGTGCTACAATGGTTAGTACAACGAGGAGCAAGCCTGTGAAGGCAAGCGAATCTCTTAAAGCTAATCTCAGTTCGGATTGCACTCTGCAACTCGAGTGCATGAAGCTGGAATCGCTAGTAATCGCGGATCAGCATGCCGCGGTGAATACGTTCCCGGGCCTTGTACACACCGCCCGTCACACCATGAGAGTTTGTAATACCCAAAGCCGGTAGGATAACCTGCAAAGGAGTCAGCCGTCTAAGGTAGGACAGATGATTAGGGTGAAGTCGTAACAAGGTAGCCGTAGGAGAACCTGCGGCTGGATCACCTCCTTTCTAAGGAAGCAAATAGGTGGAGAGTAGGAATACTAAAAGAAGCCTAGGAGCAGGAAGCACACTTTGTAAACATTGTTTAGTTTTGAGGGTAGTACCTCAAAGAGTTAGTACATTGAAAACTGAATATAATCCAAGAAAAAACCGAGAAACAATCAAATCAAAAGAGAACAGATTGCACGAGCGACCGAGAAGAGTAAGATCTTAGAAGTAAGGTCAAGTAAAGAAGGGCGCACGGTGGATGCCTAGGCACAAGCAGGCGAAGAAGGACGTGACGAACCACGAAAGGCTTCGGGGAGCAGTAAGTAAGCGATGAACCGGAGATATCCGAATGGGGGAACCCAATGCATGAAGATGCATTACTAATAAGTGAATCAATAGCTTATTAGGGCGAGACGCAGTGAACTGAAACATCTAAGTAGCTGCAGGAAGAGAAAGAAAAATCGATTTCCCAAGTAGCGGCGAGCGAAACGGAAAGAGCCCAAACCAGATGATTTATCATGTGGGGTTGTAGGACTGCAAGCAGGTAGCGTAAGTGATAGCAGAATTACCTGGGAAGGTAAGCCAGAGAGGGTGAGAGCCCCGTAAGCGAAATTGCAAGCGCGCCGAGCAGGATCCTGAGTAGGTCGGAACACGAGAAATTCCGATTGAAGCAGCGAGGACCATCTCGCAAGGCTAAATACTAGCATGTGACCGATAGTGAACCAGTACCGTGAGGGAAAGGTGAAAAGAACCCCGGAAGGGGAGTGAAAGAGAACCTGAAACCGTGTGCCTACAAGTAGTCAGAGCCCGTTAAGGGGTAATGGCGTGCCTTTTGTAGAATGAACCGGCGAGTTACGTTAATTAGCGAGGTTAAGTCCAGAAAGGACGGAGCCGGAGCGAAAGCGAGTCTGAAGAGGGCGAGCGAGTTAGTTGATGTAGACCCGAAACCAAGTGACCTACCCATGACCAGGTTGAAGGTGCGGTAAAGCGCACTGGAGGACCGAACCCACGTAAGTTAAAAATTGCGGGGATGAGTTGTGGGTAGCGGTGAAATTCCAAACGAACTTGGAGATAGCTGGTTCTCTCCGAAATAGCTTTAGGGCTAGCCTGGTGCGAGGATGATCATGGAGGTAGAGCTCTGTTTGGACGAAGGGCCCATCAAGGGTTACTGAATTCAGATAAACTGCGAATTCCATGGATCAAAGCACTGGAGTCAGACTGCGAGTGATAAGATCCGTAGTCGAAAGGGAAACAGCCCAGATCACCAGTTAAGGTCCCAAAATCTATGCTAAGTGGAAAAGGATGTGGAGTTGCGTAGACAACTAGGATGTTGGCTTAGAAGCAGCCATCATTAAAAGAGTGCGTAATAGCTCACTAGTCGAGTGACTTTGCGCCGAAAATTTACCGGGGCTAAGCATAGTACCGAAACTGTGGATGTGTAGTAATACACGTGGTAGGAGAGCGTTCTAAGCGCGGAGAAGCTTAACCGAGAGGATAAGTGGAGCGCTTAGAAGTGAGAATGCCGGTATGAGTAGCGCAAGATAGGTGAGAATCCTATCCGCCGAAAGACTAAGGTTTCCTGGGGCAGGCTCGTCCGCCCAGGGTAAGTCGGGACCTAAGGCAAGGCCGAAAGGCGTAGTCGATGGACAACAGGTAGAAATTCCTGTACTGCGTTAGATCGTTAAAAACGAAGGAGGGACGCAGGAGGCAAAGAACGCATGGCGCTGGAAGCCCATGTTTAAACGATAAGTGTGGAGAAGAGTCAAATGCTTTTTTCCAGAAAGCACAAGTCGTGATGAGGAGCGAAATTAAAGTAGCGAAGGTTCTAGAGTCACACTGCCAAGAAAAGCTTCTAGTGAGAGCTAACGTACCCGTACCGCAAACCGACACAGGTAGTCGAGTGGAGAACACTAAGGTGAGCGAGAGAACTCTCGTTAAGGAACTCGGCAAAATAGCCCCGTAACTTCGGGAGAAGGGGTGCTGGTGTAAGAGCCAGCCGCAGTGAATAGGCCCAAACAACTGTTTATCAAAAACACAGGTCTCTGCAAAGTCGAAAGACGACGTATAGGGGCTGACACCTGCCCGGTGCTGGAAGGTTAAGGAGAGAGGTTAGCGCAAGCGAAGCTTTGAACTGAAGCCCCAGTAAACGGCGGCCGTAACTATAACGGTCCTAAGGTAGCGAAATTCCTTGTCGGGTAAGTTCCGACCTGCACGAAAGGTGTAATGATTTGGGCACTGTCTCAACGAGAGACTCGGTGAAATTATAATACCCGTGAAGATGCGGGTTACCCGCGACAGGACGGAAAGACCCCATGGAGCTTCACTGCAATTTGATATTGAGTAGCTGTTAAACATGTACAGGATAGGTAGGAGCCAGAGAAGATAGTACGCCAGTATTATCAGAGGCAATGTTGGGATACTACCCTTGTTTGATGGCTGCTCTAACCAGGGCCTCTAAGCGAGGCATGGGACAGTGTCAGATGGGCAGTTTGACTGGGGCGGTCGCCTCCTAAAGAGTAACGGAGGCGCCCAAAGGTTCCCTCAGAATGGTTGGAAATCATTCACAGAGTGTAAAGGTATAAGGGAGCTTGACTGCGAGAGCGACAACTCGAGCAGGGACGAAAGTCGGGCTTAGTGATCTGGTGGTACCGCATGGAAGGGCCATCACTCAACGGATAAAAGCTACCCTGGGGATAACAGGCTTATCTCCCCCAAGAGTTCACATCGACGGGGAGGTTTGGCACCTCGATGTCGGCTCGTCGCATCCTGGGGCTGAAGTAGGTCCCAAGGGTTGGGCTGTTCGCCCATTAAAGCGGCACGCGAGCTGGGTTCAGAACGTCGTGAGACAGTTCGGTCCCTATCCGTCGTGGGCGTTGGAAATTTGAGAGGAGCTGTCCTTAGTACGAGAGGACCGGGATGGACATACCGCTGGTGTACCAGTTGTTCTGCCAAGGGCATAGCTGGGTAGCTACGTATGGAAGGGATAAGCGCTGAAAGCATCTAAGTGCGAAACCCCCCTCAAGATGAGATTTCCCATACGAAAGTAGTAAGACACCTCAAAGACGATGAGGTAGATAGGCTAGGAGTGGAAGAGCCGTGAGGTTTGGAGCGGACTAGTACTAATCAGTCGAGGACTTGACCAAAGTGAGTGCAAGCTAAAGATTGCGGAAGGTAAATTTCGAAGGATTATATTTAGTTTTGAGTGTAAAAACTCAAAAAGAGAAAAGTACGGTGGCAAGAGCAAGAAGGAAACACCTGTAACCATGCCGAACACAGCAGTTAAGCTTCTTAACGCCGAGCGTAGTTGGTGGGAGACTGCCTGCGAGGGTAGGACGCTGCCGTGCTTTTTTAATATTCCGGCTTAGCTCAGTTGGTAGAGCGCTTGACTGTTAATCAAGATGTCGTCAGTTCGAGTCTGACAGCCGGAGCAAGTGAGAGAAGAGGACCTGGGGGTCCTCTTTTTTGCGTGGATAAATAAGTTGCGGAGATAAAGTTAGCTTCGCTTTTTCAGATATAACCACGCTCAAGGGCAACAAAAATTGTGACAATTAAAAGATCGGCACAGCCGCCTAGGCTGTAATTATTAGCCAAACATTCAGCGTTAAGTTGTAAGAGTTTTTGCCTTCCTTCAGTAGTGGCATAGCCGCCTGCGGTTAGATATGCTGCCGCTTTTTTGTGCAAGCATCGAATTGAGTCATAACTACCAGCGCGTTTAATAAAGTTGCTGTCCTCTGTTATAGTGGCAATCTTCATCAGTGTATCTAGGAGCCTGGTCTGAAAGCTTCCCGTGCTGTTTTTTAGGAATGGTAGAGCTGTATCACGGACGACTGGATAGCCCTGTTCAGCTTGAGCGCGAGCACCACCGGCTCCGTACTTGTAAAATTCCTGTTCGCCAGCGGTTTTAAGTTGGTTATTTTGCACTAAGTCGTGTTTCACTAAGCCGTTGCACATCTTCTGAATAGTAGTAAATAACTCGGTATGGTTTGTTGTGCAGTAACTTTCAGCACAGACAAAAATGCCCAGAGCGAAAATCGCACCTTTATGAGTATTGATTCCATTAGTTGCAGTTACCATTTTTTGTTCAGCTGTAATGCCTTTTTGCCGCAATTGGAAAAACAATTGGGTAAGGTCCGTCTTAGTGAAGGTTCGTCCAAGCGTTTCTGCGTTGGCAAAGTATTCTTCTAGGCTCAGGCTACTATTGACGAAAGTATAAACATCCATGTCTGGGTGTGGCCCCTGGTTGAGTGGATCAACTAGGCCAGGCTTGGGTAGAGTAACAAGTTCGTATAGAAGTGCTTTCAGCGCATTTTGGGTAATTGAATTAGTCATAAGGGTATTTTAACTTTTATTTTACAAAATTCAATAAATAAAAACACCAGCTAGATTCATACTAGCTGGTGTTTACTAATTGGCCTGTTTAGGAATTTTAAAAGTAGTACTCTTGTTTATGCGGTTTTTTACAGCAACTTTAAAAAGATTGAAGCAATAATGATCGAAGCTACTGATACCGTGGCAAAACCGCCAACTAGCATTTTAGGCATCATGTGATCAATCAGGTAAGCTTCTTCGTTCTTGCTGCCAGCAACTTCATGGGAAACCTCCTTAGTAATGATGTAGTCCGCTGGGAAGCCGCACAAGGACGTAAGTGAACACGCATAGGCCATTTGCCAGGTCATTTTAAAGGGTTTGGCTAGTAAACTGGAAGCAATCAGCATCCCCAGTAAGCCAAGAACGATTAAAACAAGAATTTGACCGATAATTGTGCCCATTTGCTGAGGCGTGGTAATACTCAATTGAGCAAAGATATATGCCATTAGACCATACATCAACCAATTAAAGACGCCGGCCTTATTTAAAACATCTGACTCCAAAAAGCCAAATTGGTGGGCCAGAACACCAAAGATTAAGCAAACTACGTTCGAATTCAGGTCAATATGAGCGTAGTTTTTTAGCAGAAAGGAAAAACCGTTACTTAATAAGGCAATTAAGGCGACCTTTGCCAAAATAAAGGCAGAAGTCTGATATTTTGCTGGTAATTTTTGGAAGAGACTTTTATCTTGCACACTTGTTGTTGAGGCGGTATTGGTCGCTTGCTCTTTCACTGGGTGTTTCTGATATTCAGTGACTAAGCGGCCCCCCTCTTTTTTCAATAACCAAGAAATGAGCGGATAACCGAATAGGGAGTGGAGGACAAACATAGAGACTGGCAGGGCCACAAGGTATTGAATACCTTGTGCTTTTAAACCGTCAGTCATGAGCAAGGCTGAAACCAGCCCCCCAGTCAATGGCGGAATAGCAGCGACAACAGTATGCCAGTTAAAAATCGCCGTGCCAATCGTCAAAGTTAAGATTAAAGTTCCGCAAACACCTAGCAGGGCGATACAAACAGCCCGCCACTGTTGTAAAAGCTCTTTTAGACTCATCAAAGTACCCAGGTGGACAAGCAGTAAGCCAACACAAATTGTGCTAAAGTTGGTGTTAAATGAGGCTGTTGCGACAATATCTTTGGGCAAAATCGTCCAGTAACCTATTACAAACAAGGCAGCCGTCAAGAAAACGGAAGGAATATATGTATGTGTCAACGAAGATACCCATTCTCCAAGCATTAGGAACAACATTACGACTAAAAATGCGATGATATATTGCATAACTGTGACCTCACTATCATTCATTCGAAATTGAACATATGATACCTAACTCAAAAAGTTAAGTCAATGAAAAATTAAAATAAAATTGACTTTATTTTAAAACAACATTATCATTAGTTAAAATATTTAATAATAAGGAGAATATTTATGACAAGTATACTTTTTCACCATTTCTCGTTATTTGACGGGACTAAAGAAGAACTTCAATCAAATTCCTGGATGGTGGTTGACAATCAAACTGGAAAAATCATCGCCGCAGGAGTGGATAATCCACCAGTGGCTGAGCAAAGTATCGACTTGGAAAATAAGTATGTGATGCCGGGACTAATCAATTGCCATACTCACGTTACGATGGATCCGGCCACTAGCGATGGTGGCACAACTGCCAATATTGTAGCTTCCACCGTGCGCGCAATTCATAATTTACATACACTACTAAAGTCAGGCGTTACTTATATTCGGGAATGCGGCAGTACTTATGATATTGACATTACTTTAAGCAAGTTAGTTGCAGACGGCACGATTGGCCAGGCACCAGAGATTATGCCGTCTGGGCAAGCATATTCAATGACTGGCGGTCATGGTGATTTCCCTAACTTTGGCCACTTAGTTGACTCGCCCGATGAAATGCGCAAGGCTGTTCGTCAGGGTCAAAAACGCGGCGCCAAAGCGATCAAGGTAATGGCCACGGGTGGCGTGATGACTGAAAATGACTTCATGCACGATCCGCAATTAAGCACAGCTGAAATTCAGGCTGCTGTTGAGGAAGCCCATCATAAGGGTAATATTGTTGCAGCTCACGCTGAGGGTAATCCTGGTATTTTAAATGCCATTAAAGCGGGCGTTGATTCGATCGAACATGGTTTTTACGTTAATGACGAGGAGATTGACTTAATGTTGGCGCAGAAAACTTATTTGACGCCAACAATTATTGCCGACTGGGCGATTCCCAAATATGGTCACGGTATTCTACCTGAATGGGAAATTAAAAAGGCTGCTGATGCCTATGATGACCTATGCCAAAATATTGCTCACGCTCACCAACGCGGAGTTGCAGTTACTTTGGGCACGGATGCGGGTACGCCGTTCAACGATTTTTCTAAGACTCCAATAGAATTTGAACTGATGGTTAAAGATGGCTTTAGCAATTACGAGGCCTTAATCACGTCCTGCCAAAATTCAGCTAAGTTGATGAAAATCGATGACGAATATGGCACGCTCGAGACGGGCAAGTATGCCGATTTTATTGTGTTAGATGAAGATCCACTAGAAGATGTTAAGGCAGTTCAACAAGTAGACAAGGCAGTTTACAAGAAGGGTCAACGGGCTTATTAAGGAGCAAAAAATGGAACAGCAATCATGGTTTGAACTCATTCCCCAAGAGGATCTAATTAAGTGGCGGCGGTATTTTCACCAGCATCCTGAATTGTCCTTCAAGGAAACCGCAACAAGCAAGAAAATCACCGAGATTTTAGAATCATTCGGTCATGTTGAAGTTACCCACCCCACATCGACTAGTGTATTGGGGACGATTACGGGTAACTACCCTGGCAAAAAAATCTTGCTGCGTGCTGACATAGATGGCTTGCCTGTAGCCGAAGAAACCGGGTTATCATTTTCCTCCCACAATGATGGTGTAATGCAGGCCTGCGGCCACGATACCCATACCGCAATTTTACTCGCGACCACCCAGGTTTTAACACAATTGCGTTCTAAGTTGCATGGGACTGTCCAGGTAATTTTTCAGCATGCCGAAGAACAGGTCCCGGGTGGTGCAAAAGAAGTTGTCGCGAGTGGTCTATTGCATGATTTAGATGGTGTTATCGGCTTACACATCATGACAGGATTAAAAACTGGTAGTATCAATATTGTTGATGACGGCCCTGTTTCCACGGGGGCGGATGCCTTTGAAGTAACGATTCAGGGCCGTGGCAGCCATGGTTCAATGCCCCAAGAGGGTGTCGACCCGATTACTGTAGGTACTGAGATTGTTAACCAATTGCACACGATTACTTCTCGGTTCACTCCACCTAAGGATCTTAATGTTGTCACGGTTGGCAAGTTCAATGCGGGCACAGCCGTTAATGTTTTGCCTGACACAGCTATCTTCGGCGGAACTGTACGGACTGTTGACGAAAGTACTAGACAGGCTATTGCTGACAGGATTAAGAAGATTATCAAGAATACATGTGATACGTACGGTGCTACTTACAAGCTAGACTATCAATTTGCCTATGCCGCAGTGCAGAATGATGCTCTACTGGCACAGTTAGTTAAAAAGAGTGCACTCAAGGTCTTACCTAAAGAAATGGTGCCAGAAGGCGCAATGATGAGCGGCAGCGAAGATTTTTCGGCCTATGGTAAGGTGGCACCGCTTTGCTTCTTTCTGCTTGGCGGGGGAACGGCTGAAGAGGGGTACCCTTATTCCAACCATAGTCCGAAGTTTATAATTAATGAAGCTGCCCTAATCAACGGGGTCAAGACCGAGGTTGCCAGTGTCTTAGAATTGCTAAAAGAATAGTTGCTATTTCCAGTTAAAATAAAAAACAGGTATGCATTTGATGTGAACCCCAAAATTAGGACAGTTTAATAAATTTTAGCTGAGGACTAACTCCCGATATTCAAGCGGGGTTAGTCCTTTTAGTTTGGTCTTGATTCTTTTGGTATTGTAGTATGTAATATACCTTCTGATTGCTTCTTCTAGTACAGTTATATTCTTGAAACTTTGTTCAAAGCCGTAGAACATTTCCCTTTTTAAGATGCCAAAGAAGTCTTCCATCAGTCCGTCATCTAAGGAATTGCCCTTGCGTGACATGGACTGGTCGATGCCGTGGTCTTTAAGCCAGGCTTGGCATTGCGGGTGCTGGTATTGCCAACCCCGGTCCGTGTGAAAGACCAGACCGTTCAGACCGGGGTGCTTGAGCCAGGCCTGCCTTAACATGTCCATGGTCTGTTTGAGGTTAGGGCTACGTGAAATGGTATAAGCAATAATCTCCTGCGTGCAGCCGTCAATGATGGGTGACAGGTAAGTCTTCTGACCCTTTAATTTAAATTCAGTCACGTCTGAATACCACTTGTGCTCAGGGTAAATCGCCCCCAAATTGCGTTTAACCAAGTCGGGCTTGATTGGTCCTTGGATACCGCGGTAGCTCGAATACTTGTGCCAGCGTTTACTGACTAAGCCAAAGAGTTTTAGCTTGCTCATCAGTCGTTGCACTTTCTTGTGATTGATTATTAGGCCACGCCGCCTGAGTTCCAGGGTAATGCGGCGGTAACCATAACGATGTTTATGTTCTTCATAGATGCCCTTGATTTCTACCATTACGGCTTTGTTGTCTTGATCCTGATGGCTCTTCTTAAGCGTGTAGTAGTAATTACTGCGCGACAAGTGTGGTAGGTCAGGATTGGCATTAATGGTATCAAGAATAAAGGTCACACTAACTTTGAGTTCGTGCCTTAGTTCGGTAACTGCCTGAGCTATTTCCGCGGCTTGCGGTTCTTGGCCCGCTGGTCGACTAAGACTTGCAATTTTTTTACGAATTCGTTCTCGATGGTCAGCTTTAAGTTCTGCTGGCGTAAGCGCTCGTTCTCTTGCTTTAAGCGGTGGTTCTCCTGCTTGATCAGTTGCTCTTTTTTGGTCATGGCGTCGTCGTCCTTTCTGGTGGTTAACGACATTATACCCATTTTCACGGTATTGGCGCAGCCAATTAGCCAACATGCCGGAACTTTTTAGTTCCAGATCAAGTGATACTTGATACGTGGACTCGTGTTTGACTAGCACCCGCCTAATCGCCTGCGCTTTAAACGCAATTGAATAGCTTGTATATGGCTGATCCAAAATAACTAAGCCATGACGCTTAATGGGGGCTAAGAGATAATTAATAGTCGATGGATTAACCCGGTAGCGGTGACTCAATTCCTTAGACCCAACCTGATAGTTTTGCCAAAGATTAAAGATATCAATTTTGTCTTGTTTAGATAATTTAGTCATCATAAAAACCCCGAAGTTGTCTTAACTTCGGGGTTCACATCAATTGCATACCTGTTTTTTATTTGGTTAAGTGGTAATTAACCTTCGTAAGTACCAACTTTTTCAAGTTTGTCCAAAACTGCCTTACCATGAGGTGCTTGGTTAATTAAATCAGTCATGTCGCTACCGGCAACAGCACCACCAAAGTGAGCACCGTTAGTCCAGTATGAGTTACCGGTTACGTCGTAAACGGCACCATCAATTGCTACATAAGCGGGATTACCGTTCTTACCATCATATTTTGCTAAAGTTTCTTTTGTGAATTTTTCCATTTGAAAAACATACCTTTCTGTAATTAGATTAAAAGACATAATCTAGTAACAGGATAGTCTATATAGAGTGTTAAGTCAAATTATCTGTTTAGTTAGTTGACTGCCGCCAACCGGCAATGTCCCAAGCCGTGAAGCTGTAATCGAGTTTGCGGTGGTAAACTTGCTCGTAAGCGGTGACCTTCTGCTGGTAATCTCGCTCCATCATCCATTTGGAATTTTCGTTGACACTTAATTTAGTATTGGGATAAATTGGTGGTAAAACATGTACAATATACTTTGTTTTCAAAAAATCGGGATGTCCCTTTTCCAGCTTATTGCTAGTTTTAATTTCGATAAAAGTGGAAATAATAGGAACATTTTGCAGGGCGGCAAAGTAGTAAGCACCGCGTTGAAACTTGCGCGGCTTTCGGTAATTCCACCACATTTCCTCTTCAGGATAAATCAATACCCAATGGTCATCATTAAGCGCCTCCCGGAGGTGATTCGGAAATTCATGCCCAACGTAGCTGGGACTTTGGACCAGTGGGATAGTACCAACGTAGTTCATTAAATAGCACAGCAAGCCGGGCAGCTTGAGGTTAGTATCCTCAATGGTAATTGATAGGCGGTGGTGTGTCTTACTGGCTAAATGCTTAATAGGGAGCGAGTCGAACTGGTTAAAGTGATTAGCAGTGATAATTGCGCCGCCGCGTGGCAGATCAGCTAAGTTTTCGACCCCCGTAAACTTGGTCGTGGCCGTAAAAAAACGCATTAAAGCGGCAAAAAACAAGTGACCAATACGGTCATTTACTTTGCCTTTAAGGCTGGCTTGATCCTGCCAAAACGCCTCAACCAGCTCCTTACGTTCGTCTAAGGATAGTTCTGGATCACCAACTTCAACCTTGGCATTCCAGTCACCACGTTCGACAGCCGCTTTAATATTTTTAATTACTTGTTCACGGTTGGCACCAATAATCATAAACTGACGGTTCCTTGTTTCTTTACTTGTGCCCAATTGAGCGGATCATTAACAATTTTGTCTTCTTTAGCTAACATCTGGTCGAGCTTGTGGCGGTCGACAGCACGCTGCTTGTCGGTATAGTCTGCCAGTTCGGTCTTTAATTCCTGATAGAAGTGGGTTTCTTTCGCACTGTCCCAGAAATATTGTTCATATTGAACACCAGTGAAGTGCCATGGCTTAAAAAATAAATTGTAGTGAATGATGCTGGGGGAGGTTGACGGGACGGTATGATCGTTAGGCATTGCATCCCATTTGGGGTCGAGGTGCAGAATACGCTGATCACAAATTTCGTTTAAATAGTCTTGGTCAGGCGCAATACAGTCAAAGTGATACTTTTCTAAGAGAGTAGTGAAGTGGTTGATAAAGCCTTCGTTCCGGAGGGCCTGGCAGTTCAAAAGGAGGACGCCAGAATTGATGTATTGCTTGGGATCAAGGCCTAAGACGGCCTTAATATAGATAAGCATCTTGTTAACGTACTGAATTGATGAGTCGCTGCAGGCGGCCAAGAGCTGGCTGCCTAAGTGGGTGTCATATAACTTGCCGAGGTCATCATTGATGATGGTATCACTATCAAGGTAAATTGCTTTGTCGTACTGCGGAAAAAGATTGGGAATAAACAAGCGGAAAAAGATTGACATTGTAAAAAAGTCACCCCGCAAGTAGTTCTCACTGCGGTTTTGGATGGTGGTAACAAGGTCGTCATTAATCGTAAAAAATTCGATATGAACGTTTGGGCTACCAAGCTGGCGTAAGTCCTGCATGTGTCGGTCGGACAGGTCCTGACTCAGGAAATAAACGGTGTAGTCACGCTGGGAGCTGGCATGTTTGACCAAGGAGTTGAGTGAAACTGCAGCATATTTGGTATAGTCGTCGCTGATAGCATAGAAGACAGGTATGGTCATAGATTATTTTTCTCCAATCAAGGTTATTTTTTGACGAGGTTGCCCCTTAAATCAAGGTAACGGTTTAGCAAGTTGTCGTACTCATGCAAATTTAAGACCTCATGGACCCGGTCAACTTCCCAAGGCTTAACGGTTTGGGTATGAAAAACGGGCCAGAAACGAAAGCTGGTAGTAAAGTGTTGGATGACGGTGTCTGCCTGCAATTTGTACTGTTCGTTATAGCGCCGAGGAGCAATTTTCTTTTTTCGGGCAAAGTAATTGAGTGCAGACTGGTCTGGCATCAAGATAGTGTGGGTTTGCAAGAGGCGTCGGACCTTGGCAAACAGCTTGGTCTGGCGAATTTCAGCTAAGTTGAGTAAAAGGACCCCGGAATTGACGTAGTCAAACATTCGATGCTCATGGATGTTGTGGAAAAAGAAGCGGCCCCAATAATCTAAAACGCCAATGAATTCCGTGTCGCTCAAGTCCTGCTGGTAAAAGCTGATGAGACTGCGGCGGACAATTAGGTCAGTGTCAAGGTAAAGGAGATGGTCAGGAAGCTGTGGTACTTCATCTGCAAAAAGTCTGAGCATAGCATAGGGCGTAAAGTGAGTACTCATGTTAGCTAGTAGGGGTTCTTGGACAAACAAACCGGTACAATCGATTAATTTTAGCGTATTTTGGGAATTTTGTTTAAGCAAAAGCGTCTTTAAGTAGTCGGCGGCATGTTTGGAAAAGGGACTAAATTTTTTCTTAGCACTTTGGGTATACATGGTCAGGATGTAGATATGAAGCTCTTTTGCTCCGCTGTTTTTTAACAGGGAAAGAATCGCAATCAGAACGCCATCTTCTGCGTTATGGTCGCCGCAAAAAAGAATGTTCATTATATAACTCCTTAAACTAATCTTTGGTATGTGTAGTATTGATAATTGCTCAAGTGTGCCCGCCTTTGCATTGCTGCAGAGATTTGCGTATGAAGCTGTACCTGTGCCTGTTTTTTGTCTAAGTGTCTATCTGGATAAAAGGGTCCGTCAATGTAGACGGTTATCCGCGGTCGTTTGCCCAAATGGAGACGTGAGTAGGTTGTGGTCATCGTAAAGCTGGGCGCGTGGAGCGCAACGGGGAAGTGCATACTGGTTTTCGTAAATGGCCGAATTTTGGTGTAGTAAGGCCAAACATGCGCTTCAGGATATATTACCACGGTCTTTTTAGCTTGGATAACCTGGGTCACGGCGCTGATTAATTTACCAGATTGCTTAAGGTTTTGTCCTACTGGCAAAGCAAAGTAAGGCAATACCAACTTTCCCAAAATTGGTATGCCCCAATTTGCTGGCGCGCCAATTGCGTAATAATTTTGCCAAGGAACGAGGCTGAGTGGTAGCACGATATCGCCAAATGGCTGAGTGTGGTTGCCATAAATGAAGTAACCCTGGTCGCTGACCAACTGCAGTTTTTCCTTGCCGACAATCTGAATGCGGGCAATTGCCCTCACATAGACCAAACTGATTAAGCCACCGCTTAGCCGGATAATTTTAGCCCAGGCCTTGCTTGCGCTCGTCGTCGGAAAGATAGAGTAGTTGTCAGGCAGTTGATAATCCTGCTGCCGACTGACGACTAAGTCATCGGTTAGGTGGTGATAATAGAATTTGCGCTCCGCCATGAAACCCTTCTTTCAATTAGACTATTAAGTAATTTTATCATGAAATGCACGGGATTAAAAAGAGCTACTACTGTGGTAGTGGGTAAAGAGAAATACTTAGCTTTGCGTGCGCAGCGCCAGCTAAGTTGAGTATTCTTATTTTTGTAATTACATATTATTAAATTTATCAAATCAGTGAAGATTTATTTTTGCTAAAATTTCAATATTTTTTGAATTTTTAAGCTGCATTGACAAGATATATTTTTAAGCTTAAAATTATTTATGTAATAACAAAAATGAGAACGAAGACGATGAAATACAGCATTGATGACTTTGCCCAATTAATTGATCATACTAACTTGCATGCCGCTGCCACTGAAGCTGATATGGAAAAGCTTTGTGAAGAAGCCCAAAAATACCATTTTAAGATGGTGGCAATTAACCAGGTCCAAACGAAATATTGTGCAACACAGCTCAAAGGAACCGATATCCATACGGGTGCAGCGATTAGCTTCCCTTTGGGCCAAACAACGATTAAATGTAAGCTGACTGAAACTAGCACCGCCTTGCAAGGTGGAGCAAATGAAATTGATTATGTTGTTAATGTGACGCAAGTACGGGCCCATAACTGGGATTATGTTGAAAGGGAAATGAAGCAGATGGTGGATTTGTGCCACGAACACCAAGTACCATGTAAGGTGATTTTTGAAAATTGCTATTTGACTAAAGCTGAAATAAGCAACTCGCCACAATTGCCAAGCGCATTAAGCCTGATTTTATTAAAACTTCGACTGGCTTTGGTGTTTCCGGTGCAAAGGTAGCAGATGTCAAGTTAATGAAAGAAATCGTTGGCCCGGATGTAAAAGTTAAGGCTGCCGGCGGTATTCGTAGTACAGATGATTTTTTGGCCATGATTGCGGCAGGAGCTGAACGAATCGGTACCAGTGCGGGCGTCAAAATTATCGAAGCGCTCAAACAACGCTTTAATGAAGACGACATTACAACAATTGAAATTTAAATTAACGAGTAGCCCAAAAAAGTCAGTGTTGGCAAAGACTAATTTTGCTTTACACTGACTTTTTGCATGGTATAGTAATCATATAATGTCATCAGGAGTAGCGGAGGGTCAAATTGTCAGAAAAAGAAACACCCAAATATCAACTAATCGCTAACGATCTTTTACATAAAATTCAAACTGGAATTTATCCGCAAAACTCGATTATTCCGCCTGAAGTAGAGCTGGCTGATCGTTATCAGGTGAGCCGGCCGACTGTCCGGCAGGCGATTTCAACCCTGGTTAACCAGGGTTATTTGGAACGCCGCCGTAAGCGGGGGACGCTAGTCAAGAAGGTCAAGATTGAACAGGAATTTACGCATTTAATTGAGAGCTACAGCACGGAAATGAGTGCCAAAGGCATTTATCCTAAGACTAACCTACTCTATTTTGATGAAGAGCCAGCAACGGCTGAAGTCAGCCAGAACCTGCAAATCGGTCTCAAGGCACCAGTGTTTAAGCTAGTGCGGTTGCGGTATGCTAACGATCAGCCGATTGTTTTAGTCACGACATATGTACCCCAAGAACGAATACCGCAACTGCTTGACTATGACTTTGCCCAGGCTTCCTTATATCGTATCCTCGAAAAGTACCAACTGAAAGTAACCCGAGTGGTACGGAAACTAGAGGTCATGGAGGCCGACGAAACAACCGCTAATCTGCTAAATATTGCGGTTCACAAACCAGTTTTTTACTTTCATACGCAAGGTTTAACTGCTGATGAGCGGCCGATTGAATTTTCAATTGCTGAATATCGCGGTGATCTTAACTCCTTCGTCATTGATGTGCAACGCTAACAACTAATTAAAGGGTCCAAACTTGATTAAGTTTGGACCCTTTAATTGGCATGACCTAGTTGATCTTAACCGAACCAGCTGCTGCTAAGACCGTAAGTTTGTTTACACTTGACAGATTCTTACTAAAATGGTGACCGACCCGCTGGCCGTGATAAGTGATTGTGCCGACTGAAGCTGCCAGGTCGTAACCAACGTCTGGACTTTCGGTCAACGAAAGGGAGCCAGCAGTTAGCGTAAGGCGATTTTGTCCGCGTAATTGATGGGTGTCTAACTTGACTGAACCGGCATTTACTTCTGCTTGGATGGTTAGGGCACTATCGCTGATTTTTAAACTGCCAGCATTAAGGACAGCAGTAGTCTTGCGCTGCACTGTCACCTTAGATAAGGTACTCGAGCCGGCATCCATGTCAATATTTAACTCATCAAAGGCAAGTTCGGTCAAGCTGAGGCCACCAGCAGAATTGGCAAAGTCAGCTTGTTTCAGTTGAGCTGCTGCAGGTACCGTGATGATGATACGGGGATAATCGATAAATGACTGGGATTGCAGGTGCTGTCTTTTTTCGATAATCACCAGCTTCTGGTCCGCAACCTCGACCTTAACGGCATCCTTATTTTTACCCATAATAGTGACATGGTATGCATTGCCAGCATGCATATCGATGCTGAAGGCGGTTGTCTTGACAGCAATATCGGTAAACGCGGGTAGGTTCATCTGCCGGGGATGAGGATCGGTAACTTTATGATGGTCGCTGCTTGAAAAATGATTGATGATTCTGAACATGGTTGAAATTCCACCTTTCTAAGTGATTAATTGATGATACTTTTATTAAACACTTATTTTTCAGCCATTACTAGCTCATTTTGGTAAGCGGTCGATATTAGTAACTAAGCGGTCGATAATTACCGTCATCAACCAATTTAGTGTAAGTAAAAGAGCTTGAAACCAACTAAAGCTGATTCGCAAGCCCAAATAGCCACTAACATGTTTAGCCCGATTTTGGGGACTGTTTTTAAGCTAACTTTTGTCCTGGTCAAGTTTGCGGCAGCTAGTTAATCTTGATTGAACCAAAATCCGTCTCTGCTACTAGCTTGTTTTTAGCCGAGGCCTGCACTTCAAAATGGTGCCCCTGATTTTTGCCGTGGTAGGTGATGGGACCAAATGAAGTGGAGAGGTCATAACCGATGTCAGGAGCCTCTGTCATTGATAAGGAGCCCGCATTTAAACTAAGTATACTAGTACCATGGAATTTACTATGATCAATCTTAACCGCTCCGGCATCAACTTGAGCCTTAAGGCTCAACTTACTGTGACTAATCTTTAGACTACCGGCATTCATGATTGCCCTTGCCCGGTGCTTCACCGCGATGTCGTTTAAGCTAGCCGCTCCGGCATTTAAGTCTAACCGTAATTCTTGCATAGTCAGGTGGGCGAGGTCGACGCGCCCCGCATTGGCAGTAACCACAACCTGCTTTAGGTGAGTGGCAGCACGTGGCACCGTAATCGTAACTTGAGGCTCATCGTTTGCTGGTTGCCGGTGGTAATTTTGCTCGCGAATGACCAGTGTTTGGTTCTTAACCGCTATTTTCAACTGATGCTGGTATTTACCAGAAACTGTCGCATGGTAGCTAGAACCGGGACGTAGGTTGATGTTATAGGCTTTAACGTCAGCGTCAACCGTTGAAAACTTGGTCAAACTAACTTGCCGCCCAGCTGTCTCTACTGGGCGGTCATTCATTCTGCCCCAGCCCGGGATAAAGGCGGTACCAATGCCTAAGAAAATGACCCCAATAATTAGGATAATTAAGGCAAATTTACCAAATTTTTTCATGGTATTTTCCTTCCTGGATTAATATATCTTAATGTCGCCGTCACCGCTGGTAACCTTCAGGGTCGGTGCCCGCGTTATCTTCTTGCTATAGTGCCCGCGATAGCGGCGATTACCCAAGCGAATATCGTCATCGTCATCAGCTGAGAGGTCATAACTGATACCGGAGCTTTTATCCATTTCGAAATCACCGTCATCCAACTTAAAAGAGGTATTGCCAAGGAGCTGGGAGTTGCTGATTGTAGCATCGCCATCAGCAAGCGAGGCTATGAGTTGAAGCTGGCTGCCGGTAATGTTTAGGTCCCCATCACCCAAGTTAAGCCCACCTATTATCGTTGAATCGGTTACCTTCATGTCGCCCTCTTCTAATCTGATGTTGGCTTTTTTGACTTTGACATTGTTCATAGCAAGGTCCCCATCATTTAGGGTTAAGTCAATTGTGGAGATAGCTAGATTGTCTAAGTAGAGGTCACCTTCTTGAGTTTGCCCGGTCAGGTCAGTCAACCTAGCAGTAGCTGGGATGGTAATGGTTATATCGTAGCCGTGATGCCACCTAAAGAAAGAATTTTGGGCTGCATCAGAAATAAGCAGTTCTTGGTTTTTGACTTTTGCAGTAATTCTTTTGCCTGCGGGGCCGCTGATAGTTACCTGATATTTTTCTCCCTTGGCAATATGAACATCTGGGCGGGAAAGATCAAGGGTGATTTTAGTGAATTGCTTGACTTTAAAGCGCTTATTTTCGATTTTGCGCTTGTCCCAGTCATCATCATCGTCATCGTGATCGTGATGATGATGGTGATGTGAGTGAACTCGAAATTCGCTTGCTCCCCAGTTGCTAATTTCGCGGTTATGGTCGTGCAGTTTGCCAAAAATTAGTAAAATCAGGCCGATAATTAAAATGACACTGCTAATTTGGTAAAACTTCTTCATTATTTTTTCTCCTGCTCTTTTTTGTTGGTCCTATAGTACTGATTGTTGAAAACTTTCTTGCCTAAATAGCGAATCAGTCTAGTACATTCTGCGATGATAAAGTCAATGGCTTTTCCAATGGCCGGTGTGACAACCATGACCAGACTGCAGATAATTAGCACCGCCCCAATATAGAAGCAGCCGGCAGCCCATTTGCTGGTAAAGAGCAAGGTAAAGGCTTTGACTAAAATGGCACCGCCGCTGACAATTAAAGCTAGGAAGATAGCAACGATTCCGCTGAACAGCCCCAAGCAAAGAGCTAGAACAGCTAGAATAATTGCAAAGAATGCAATCACTATGGGAATGCCAATCGGTGCAGCACAGATACCAAGCAGAATGTACCAAATTGCTTTGAGATTGAGCTTGGAAGCGTGGTGGGTAGCTTCTTGGCGGGGTTCATCGGTTGTTGAGTAATCAGCTAAAATCTTGTGAGCTAGTTGACGCGGGCTACCTAGCTCTTGTTCAATTGTCGACCGTCTGACGAAGTCACCATCAAGTAAGAATTCTCGGTAAAATTCAATCACATCCTGACGATCTTCAGCAGGCAGATCAGCTAAATATTTTTCTAGTTCAAAAATGTAGTCCTCAATTGCTTGTGCCATTGTCTTCTCCTAAGGTCTGGTCGATATTATTACTGAATTGCTGCCATTCAGTTTGAATGGTTTGTAGTAAGGCAATGCCATCATTAGTGATGTGGTAATAACGCCGATTACGCCCCTGGTAGGGCTCATCATAAGTTTCCAGGCAGCTTTGGCGCTTTAACCGGCGCAGAATTGGATAGACGGTTGATTCGGAAATATTGAAAACCGATTGCACCTTTTGGGTCAGCGCATAGCCATATAGGTCATCCTGCTTGAGGAAGGCCAGGACGGCACCGTCTAGTAACCGCGTTGGGATTTGGATTGCCATGCTTTCGCTCCTTTGACATTATAGATAATATAATATTGTATTTTTTAAAAAGCAAATATGCAAGTTTAAATTGCATTTTTGTGATAAAAACATCAAGATGTTACCGACCACCATAAAATAAGTGGTTAAAGAGGTGAAAAAATGAAACCAATTCTGATCGTAATTAGGGGTAATTCGGGTAGTGGTAAGACAACCGTAGCCAATATGCTGCAGAAACATTTGGGCTATCGTAAATGTCTGCTTTTGCATGAAGATACGTTACGGCGAGATATTCTACATGAAAATGAGAACGCTGCTGCACCAATTGTGAATATGATTAGATTAATGATTGATTTTGGGATAAGAAATTACCAAGTAACTATTTTAGAAGGAATTTTGGTCAACAAAAAATATGGTGAGTTGTTAAAAGAATTAGAAATTAAACTTGGCGAAAACTTTCGGGCATATTATTTAGATGTTCCATTTGAGCAAACAATTCTAAATAATGCACAAAAAAAAGCAGCCATTCTCAAGTCAACAATTAAAAAAATGGTGGCTTGATAACGACTACTTGGGTAATTATGAATGCAGGTTGCAAAATCTGGATAAGATTAAGGTGGTACAAAAAATCAGCACGAATATTGCTAAACAGTAAGAAAAAGCGCAATAAAAAAGCACCGCCTTCTCGCAGTGCTTCCTTATTTTGGTGGGTGGCCAGGGGCTCGAACCCTGGACCCACGGATTAAGAGTCCGTTGCTCTACCAACTGAGCTAGCCACCCAGGTCAACTTCGTTGACAATTAAACATAATAGCAATTATTTGATTGTTTGACAAGCTTTTTAAGTAAAAATACTGTAGCAATAGTTGAGACAGGCATGCGTTTTTTGTGTAGTGCGCCAGTAACTAATCTAAGTCTGATCATAAAGCAGCAAGGGTTCAACTGCTTACAAGTTAGTGAACTGAATCGCAAAAATCAGCCATTCATTAGTAAGAAATCTGTTAAATGACTGATTTTGATAATAATTGGCTCTTATAATGCGGTCAAAAAAGTTACAAGTCCTAAGACAATTCCGGGTAAATTAGCAATGATCACTGGCCAATCTTTTTCAGCTTTGATTAAGCCATAGCTCACCCATAAGGCACCATTCAACGTAGCACATAATGGTTGAATTGGATTTCCCTTAACCCCAGTAAGATTATTCATAATTTGAGGAATATATGAAACGTACATTAGGATTGAAAACAAGGTGGCACAACGACTGACATAGTAGAGTAAATCATGTTTAATTCGTTTTGTTTTTGGTGGTTCCATTATTTCTTCCTTTTGTTAAACTAAAAACAGCAGCTTTTAGACTGCTGTCTTTTTTAATTATGATGGGTGGCCAGGGGCTCGAACCCTGGACCCACGGATTAAGAGTCCGTTGCTCTGCCAACTGAGCTAGCCACCCAGGTAAGTTTGATAAATTACCAACGAGGACTATTATGCTATTATTTTACTTGAATTGCAAGTTTTTTTATTAAGTTTTCGTGACTTTTTTGGCTAATAAGCCAAAAAACAGTATAATGTAAACAAAGGAGGCTTTTGATGTCAAAGAAAATTCTTGTTGTTGATGACGAAAAACCAATTTCCGATATCATTAAGTTTAATCTGACTAAAGAAGGCTTCGACGTCGACACCGCATACGACGGGGAAGAAGCTATCAAAAAGGTTGATGAGTATAATCCTGATCTGATGATTTTGGATTTGATGTTGCCCAAAAAAGACGGCCTGGATGTTGCCCGCGAAGTCAGGCAAAGCCACGATCTGCCCATCATTATGGTGACAGCTAAGGACACTGAGATCGATAAGGTCTTGGGGCTTGAGATGGGGGCGGATGACTATGTTACCAAACCTTTTTCTAACCGCGAACTGGTTGCCCGGGTCAAGGCTAATTTGCGGCGGCGCAATATTGCAGAGAAAGCTGAAAAAGGCGAAAATGCTGCTGAGGGTGCTGCGACTAAGAATATTACGATTGGCAACTTGGTGATTATGCCCAATGCCTATATTGTTGAAAAAGAGGGTAAAAAGATTGAACTTACCCACCGGGAGTTTGAACTCCTCTATTACTTAGCCCAGCACATGGATCAGGTAATGACCCGGGAGCACTTGCTGCAAACGGTCTGGGGCTACGACTACTTTGGTGATGTCCGTACTGTTGATGTGACGGTCCACCGACTACGTGAAAAAATTGAGGATAATCCAATTTTACCGCAGATTTTGGTTACTCGTCGTGGTGTCGGCTACTATGTTAAGCAGCCTACTGAAGACTAATGAAGAAAGCCCGCAGAAAATCTTAGTGCGCGGCTTTCTTTTTATATTGAACTTAGCAAAATCATGAAAAATCTCAAAAAAAAGTTTAAACATCTAACTATTTCTATTAATACCACCATGGCTATTGTGTTCATGGCGATGATTATTGCCACGATTGAGGTGATCGGGGCTTATTTTACGAGGCAGCTGGAACAAAACAGTATTGAAAACTTTCAGTCGTCAATTCAAGTATTGCCAATCGTATCTAATCAGTTGTCGATGCAGCTGTTAAAAGATGACAAGCATTCAGATAACAAGTTAAATCAAATTGTCAACGATTACAGTAACGGAATTGGCACCATTAGTGAGATTATCGTGGTTGATAATAAGGATATTATTCGGGCGGTTTCAAATTTAGATGATAAAAACCGGATCGGTCAACGGGTCAACAATTCGCTCGTCAAACAGGTAACGTCAACCGGCCGGCAGGTTACCAAGGTAGTCAATGACCAAGGCGATTACATGATCCAGGTTACCCCCCTGAATGCTGGTAATGGGTCGACTAATAACGTTGGTGCAATCTATGTCCGGGCCTCAATGGGGGGCGTTTTTAGCGAATTGCGGAACATTTCGCTGATGTTTCTGATTACCTCCTTGATTGCGGCGCTGATGGGTGCGGTACTGTCACTCGTTGTTTCGCATGCGATTACGAAGCCGATTGAAGAGATGCAGCGACAAGCATTGAGTATTGCTGATGGTGACTATTCCAGCCAGGTGAAAATTTATTCTAATGATGAACTGGGTCAGCTGGGCCAGGCATTTAATACTTTATCCATCCAGATTGAGCGGTCTCAGGAGGAGTCAGAAAGTGAGCAGCGCCGGCTAGACAGTGTTTTGTCCCATATGAGCGACGGGGTTTTGGCGACGGACCGGCATGGCAATGTTAATGTTGTTAACCAGATGACCCTTAACTTTTTGGATACAACGGAAGAAGCGGTTATTAATAAGCCTATCTCAACGGTCTTAGGGTTAACGGAGTCATCGCAAGACCTGATTGCCAGTCAAAAGGGAATTGCCATTACCGTTAATGAAGGTACGCGGGACGAAGTGATCTTGCATGCCAGTTTTTCCCTGATTAAAAGGGTGACAGGCTTCGTTTCGGGTAGTGTTTGTGTGTTGCACGATATTACTGAACAGCAAAAGAATGAGAATTCGCAAAAGCAGTTTGTATCTAACGTGTCGCACGAATTGCGCACGCCGTTAACTAGTATGCATGCCTATATTGAGACGCTAAATGAAGGGGCGTGGAAGGATCCCGAAATTGCTCCCAAGTTTTTGCAGGTTACTCAAGAAGAGACTGAGCGGATGATTAGGATGATTAGCGAACTATTAAGCCTGTCTCGCATGGACCGAGGAGTTTCTAAGCTTGACTTTGAATGGGTCAACTTTAACGACTTTGTGGCGCATATTTTGGATCGGTTTGACATGATTGTGAAGACAAATGAAAAAGAAGGCAAGAAAAAGTATACCATCAGGCGCTATTTAGGTTCACAGGCCTTGTGGGTTGAAATCGACACTGACAAAATCGCCCAAGTGATTGACAATATTATGAATAACGCCATCAAATATTCACCTAACGGTGGCGTCATTACAGTTAAATTGAGTAGTGAGCAGCACCGGGTTGTATTAAGTATTGCCGATCAAGGTCTAGGCATCCCACGTGAAGATTTGAAAAAAATCTTTGACCGCTTTTACCGTGTTGATAAGGCTCGTTCTCGTGCTCAAGGTGGTACGGGCTTGGGCCTGGCGATTTCAAAAGAAATAGTAGAAGAACACCACGGCCAAATTTGGGCAAGCGGTAGTGAGGGTAAAGGGTCAATCTTTTACATTACGCTACCGTATGAACCGATGAGTGAGGGGGATGATTGGGATGAAGTCTAAGTTAAAGTTAGGAGATTTTATACTCTTGCTGGGAACGGTAGCAGTCTTTCTGCTATCAATCTTTTTATGGATTTTTATCATGGTTAACGACCAGTACTTCAGTCATGTTGAGCAGACCAGCAGTGTGACGGAACACTCGCGGAGCCGCATCGTATACAATCTATACATCCCCACTAGCTCCTATAGCTATCAAAACGGGCAACTCTACCGCCTTTACGATGCAAAAAAGAATCTGCCGATTGAGTTCATCAGAGAACTAAAAAACACGAAGTATCAGGGTGTTGAAAAAATCAGTACCAGCCCTAAAAAATATGAGCAACTACTTAACAATCATGACAACCTTCAGTTGACATTTCCTAACGAAGTCAGCATGAACTTGTTTACCAAGACTAGTCCACAAAAAAATGAGCCTAAGTTTCGGCGGGTCTTCGTTACTGCTAGTGACCGTTACCTTTACTTGGGTAATGACCGAACTTATACTATCTACCGAGTGAACTTTACCAAAGCTGATTTTTCTCGCTTACGCAAATATGCCCGCAATGCTCATGGTAGGTCACCAGTTGAATTGGTGCGTTTAAAGGATGGCTATGAAGTCTTCTATACTAAGCTGGGTCACTGGCGAGTTTATAGCTATTTGACCAATAGCCAGACCGACTCATACTTCGTTTCGCGACTCTTTGGGACCAGCAATGTGACTTCGAGCTCAAATAAAAAGGGCTGGACTACTTATGCACTCAACTATTATACGAAGCTTCGTGTACCCGATGCGAAGAGTAAGCACCATAACTTTCTTTATTCACGTTATGAAAAGCAAAAGAGTGAGTCGACTAGTAAGCGGCAGCTAGACAGTGTTGAATATGTGCACAAGCTTGGCTTAAGTGAGCAAGATTTACGCTACTTTGATACGGTTGGTAATTCCGTAAGTTATATTAACTACATTGAAGGGATTCCGGTTTTCTTAGATAGCCATAATCCTCAAGTAAAGGCGACTTTTTTACAGGATGAAGTGGAACTTGCCTTTAATAACATTGATTTACAGATTCCGATCCCCTTTGACGGGCAAATGCGGACCTTGCCAACAAGTGGTGAAGTGATGAAAAAAATGCTCAATGTGGGGCTCAAGCGCTCTGAAATTCAACGGGTGATTGTTGCTTATCGCGTTGAACAGGACAATACTCGGAATAATTTGATCAATTTGGTACCAATCTATTACGTTAAGGCTTATAACCAATGGAAGAGCGTGGTTGAATGGGCAAAGCAGGATCCTAATGCGTTAGCTAAACTACATCAGGCAATGGCAAAAGAGGAGAAATAAGATGGATCGAAGAAGGATTGAATGGTTATTCTTCATTGTTTTCTTGTTAATCGACCTATACCTTGGGATTGAAATATGGCGTTCGCCGATTAAGCTAAGCAATACAACGGGAACAACCGCAATTAGTATTCGTGCTGAAATGCGCGCCGACGGGATTGATGTGCCACTCCATATTTCGCATAAGCAACAGTCAGGTTACTACTTAGCAGCTAAAAACAGTGATTATTTATCACGTAAGACGAGCAGTCTGACCAAGGTATCAGCGCATTATGCAAAGGCTGAAAACGCACTGACGGGGACGCCTAAGTCGCCCCAGTTACTTAATGGCAATCATAAAAAAATCTTAGAGCAATTGGACGACTTTAAAAATGATCCAACCTGTGTTCCCTACGGTAAAAAATTCAAGTATGATCCGAGTACTTCAAGCGGTAATACCTATTGTTATGTCCAAAATTCAGATTATGGCCAGATTTATGACAATAATGCCCAACTAACGATTAACCTGCGCGATAATCGCATTGTTGATTACAAGATTACTTACATGGGACCAATAAATGCGGTGCGTGAACCGCAACTAATTATCAGTGCCTGGCATGCGGTTAAAGCAATGTACACTGATAGTGAAATTGCCAATAATTCGCGTGTAATCAAAGTTAGTCTAGGTTATTCCAAGCTGACGGAAGTCCGGGGTAATACCATTCTGCTCCCGACATGGTTGATTTTAGTTGAAAATAAGACAACTAAGAATATTATGATTAAGCGGGTTAATGCTTTTACAGCACAAATTCTGCAAAGTAGCTCCTATAATGTAAGGAAAAACTAGAAAGGAAAAATTGAGTGCGAGTTTCTATTTTAGCTAGTGGTTCCACAGGTAATAGCAGCCTAATTGAGACCGCCCAGCATAAGATTTTGATGGATGCGGGCCTTTCTGGCAAAAAGATGAAGTTATCACTGGCTGAAGTAGGTGTAGACATTGCCGATATTGATATGGTCTTTTTAAGTCACGATCATGCAGACCACAGTAAGGGACTAGGAGTATTGATGCGGCGGTATCCGCGGCTTGCAGCCTTTGCCAATAGCGGCACCTGGGAATATTTGGCCGAATCCCACAAAATTGGTCAAATTCCCGTTGGCCAAATTAACGTAATTGAACCAGGACAAACGCAAACCTTTGGTGACCTTGAAGTTACTGCCTTTGCCACCAGTCACGATGCGGCTGATCCGCAATACTATGTTTTCACTAGTGGCGGCAAACGGATGGTTTTTTTAACTGATACGGGTTATGTCTCCCAGCAAGTGAAGGGTGTGATCGCCGATGCGGATGCATATCTAATGGAGTTTAATTATGATGACCTGATGCTGCGGAACGGGCCTTACTCCTGGTCCTTAAAGCAGCGGATTTTGTCAGATGTTGGTCACTTGTCCAATGAGGACGCCGGGCATGCACTTGTAGACGTGGTAAGTAGTAAAACTAAACATATCTTTTTGGCCCATCGCAGCCAGCATAACAACACGGCTAAGTTGGCCTATGCTGCTGCTAAGAAAATTTTGCTTAATGCAGACACGGCTTTACCTAGTGATGTTAAAATTGTGCTAGCTGATGCAAGTGTGCCAACTAACTTAGTACAAATTTAATAATATCTTTTTACGGTTTATAGTATATTAAATAAAGATGGATAAAGGAGATTATATGATGGAACAAAAAAATCCTGATCACAGACAAAATGGACTTGTTAAAACGGTGATTGTCGGCGTTGTAGCCGGATTGATTGGGGGCGGTGCCTCTTATGTCGCCCTAGACCAACTTAACAATGCAAATCAGAATAATAATGCGCAGGTCAGCATTAGTTCCGGTAGCGTCAAAACTTCCAAGAATAGTGCCAAAACTAGTGGAGCGATGACACCAGCGTATAACAGTGTTAAGGGGGCGGTCGTTTCGGTCATCAACATGAAGCGGCAGTCAGCTGGTAGCAATTCTTTATTTGATATTTTTGGTGAGGGAAATGACCAGAAGAAGGATAAGGGCAAGTTACGGACTTACAGTGAAGGCTCTGGCGTCATCTACACAAAAACTGGCAATAAGGGTTACATAGTAACTAACAACCACGTTGTAGCAGGTAGTGACAAGGTTCAAGTCATGCTCTCAAATGGGAAGACGGTAAATGCAAGTATCGTCGGGACGGACGCTACTACCGACTTGGCAGTATTGGCGATTGATGGCAACTACGTTACGCAGACGGCTGAATTCGGCGATTCTAAGAGTCTGCAGGCAGGTCAACCAGTAGTTGCGGTTGGTTCTCCACTTGGTAGTGAATATGCCTCAACGGTTACCCAAGGCATAATTTCAGCACCAGCTAGAAATATCACGACCGCCTCAGCCAACCAGCAAACGGTCATCCAAACCGATGCAGCTATTAACCCAGGCAACTCGGGTGGAGCATTAGTCAACTCGGCCGGTCAAGTTGTTGGGATTAATTCAATGAAACTCTCTCAGTCAAGTGATGGAACTTCAGTCGAAGGAATGGGCTTTGCCATTCCCTCAAATGAGGTGGTAACAATCGTTAACCAGCTGGTCAAGAAGGGTAAGATTGTGCGTCCCCAACTGGGTGTCAAAGTAGTTGCTCTTAATGGGATTCCAGCGAGTTACCGGAAACGGCTTAACATTAAGTCAAACCTGAAGAATGGAATTTACATTGCGAGTGTCACCAAGAATGCTGCAGCTGATAAGGCAGGACTTAAGACCGGTGATGTAATTATCAAGGTTGACAATAAGTCAGTCACCGATGTCGCTTCGTTACACAGTATTTTGTATAATCACAAAGTGGGCGATGATGTTACTTTAACGATTAATCGTGGTGGAAAAGAAAGAGATGTCCACGTTAAGTTGGGAGAAAATTAGATTAGATAATATTCTTTAATTAGGCAATAAAAAGGCTATACTGGGCGATTTTTCTCCTAGGTATAGCTTTTTTGCTAACAATATTGATGAGAAACATAAAATAGTTCGGAAATATTGTTTGTCAAGGGTGAAGCCAAGTACAATTCCTTGTTGATAATTGTGGATAATTTTGTGGATTGTGCATAAAAAGGGCTAAAATCAGCTTCAGCAATTGTGGATAAGCTGTGACTTGTGTGTAAATACCAGTGCAGATTTTTTGTTCAAACAGCTGTTCAAGCTATGATATCAATGTTTTGGCGTCAAAGTTTGTGAATCTGGCCGCAACGTAAAGTAATGTGGGTAAATTTACTGACTAAAAATAAAGAAAATTGTCAAACACAACTTGTGCGTCTCAATCAGCTGCTAACCACAAAATCTAGTTTCAACTTGTGCACAACTGTGGAAAAAGCAGGTGGAAACAATGCGAATAGGGGGATAAAATAAAAATTATGAATATTAAGCTTGTTTGTGTCGGAAAACTAAAGGAAAAGTACTTTAAAGATGCGATTGCTGAATACCAAAAGCGGCTGGGCCGCTTTGCCAAGATGCAAATTATCCAAGTGCCAGATGAAAAGGCACCTGAAAAGTTTAGTGCAGCTGAGCAAGAGCGGGTTAAAGAAATAGAGGGGCAACGGATCCTAAGTAAAATTAAGGAAAAGGAATACGTCTACGTTACCGCCATTAAGGGCAAGGAACGCAGCAGCGAGGACTTTGCCCGTGAATTAAAGGATTTAACGACTTATGGCCACTCTGACCTAACCTTTGTCATTGGGGGCAGTCTTGGTACTAGTAGTGCAGTTAATCAGCGAGCGGATGATCTGATTAGTTTTGGCAAGTTGACGATGCCGCACCAGTTAATGCGGGTGGTACTAATTGAGCAGATCTACCGCGGCTACATGATCAATAGCGGCAGTCCCTACCATAAATAACTTTTTCGGCAGGTCAAATAATGGTGAAAATCAAAATTTTATTTTGTTAAGTTTACTTTATGGTAAAGTAATGAATATTAGAAGTTGATTTTGAGATAGGTTTTGTATGAAAAAAGTTGGTATTCGCGAAGTTGCACAAGAGGCTGAAGTCTCTACTGCGACAGTCTCTCGGGTTTTAAATAATCGGGGCTATATTAGTCAAGAAACACGGAATAAGGTGCAGTCCGCTATGAGCAAGCTGGAGTACTACCCTAATGACTTAGCTCGAGCTTTGTATAAAAAAAGAACCTATACAGTGGGATTGATTTTTCCCTCAAATGTTCATCCGTTTCAAGCTGAATTGATTCAAGATATTGAATATTTGCTATCCCAACAGGGATATAAGGTTTTGCTTTGCAATAGTCTTAATAACCCCCAAAAAGAAATTGCTTATTTAACCATGCTCCGAAAAAATCAAGTAGACGGAATAATTGTGGGAACGCACAATAAGCATATTGGGGATTACAACGGTTCTAACTTGCCAATTGTGGCAATTGATCGTGACTTGGGTAAGAACACTACGACCGTGGCTTGTGATAATTATGCTGGCGGTGAGCTGGCGGTACAACTGTTAATCAATCGTGGGTGTAAGCAGATTCTCGATATTAGGGGGGACAGTTCAATTAAGTTACCAGCCAATGACCGGACAGTCGCTTATCAGAATTTGATGAAGAAATATGGACTAAAAACGTATATTTTAGAAGTTCCTTTTGTGTTACCAGCAGAAGAGAAAAAGGCGCTAATTGAAACGTATCTGCATGATAATCCTGAGATTGATGGAATTTTTGCGGGTGATGATTTGCTAGCTTCGATAGCTATCTTTTATCTAGAAGCTCACCACAAAAAAGTTCCCACAGATGTCAAGGTTATTGGTTTTGATGGAGCTAAACAAACATTACTATACAATCCCCGGTTAACCACAATTAGACAGCCAATTGATCAGATAGCTGAGACAGCAACTACCAAGTTAATTAATAAAATAAACGGAAAAAAAGAAAAAGATCAATTAAAATTACCTGTTAGTCTAGTTTTAGGCCATACGGTATAAAAAAAGCCAGTTAAGCTCTGGCTTTTATTTTTAAGTTTATGTAACCGGTTGACATATGTAACGGGTTGCATTATATTTTATTAGTAATGAAAGTGCTAACAAGGAGATAAGTGAATGGAAAAGAAAGCGACTAATAATCATCAAATATATTATCAACCAAAAAATGTTTGGGTTGGTGACATCATGCCTTATGCGAACGACGGAAAATTTTACATTTATCATCAGCGTGATCAAAGGGTTCATGGTCCGATTACGGATCCTTTTGGCTGGGCACTCGCAACGACAAAAGACTTTGTTAATTATCAGGATTACGGGGAGTCACTAAAACGGGGAAGTGATCAAGATTGGGATCAGTTTGTCTATGCAGGTTCTGTGTTTGAAGCTAATGGAACGATTCATGCTTTTTACACTGGTTATAATAAGGAATTTTTACAGGCAGGAAAAACATCACAAATCTTGTTACATGCGACTAGCAATGATTTTATCCATTGGAAGAAGTCGATTAATGCCCTAAAATTAACACCACAGCCAGGCTATGATATCCGTAATTGGCGCGATCCATCAGTTATTTGGGATGAACGTAAACAAGAGTATCTGTTAATTCTCGGTGCACGTAAGGGTAAAGACAAGCATAAATTGACTGGCCGTCTGGTTAAGTACACGTCAAAAGACTTAGAAAATTGGCAGTTTGAAGGCGATTTTTGGGCACCCAATTTGTACACGATGTTTGAGATGCCCCAGTTGTTCCAAATGGGCGACTGGTGGTACTTGGTTTATTCAGAATATAGCGTTAAAAATAAGGTTTTTTATCGAATGAGCAAGAGTTTAGACGGCCCCTGGCTTAAACCTAAAGACGAGGCCTTTGATGGACGGGCTTATTATGCAGCTAGGACAGCCTTTGACGGGAAACGGCGCGTTCTTTTTGGTTGGGTACCAACTAAGTTAAATGAAGATGATATGAGCAATTACGAGTGGGGTGGTACCTTTGTACCACAAGAAGTATACCAACGTCGGGATAAAACGTTAGGTGTTCGACCAATTGCAGAAATTTGTGAAGCCTTTACCAGTAAGCAAAAAATCCCGGCGCAAAAAATAGGCGCGGTGGATACGCTTCAAGAAAAAACACTTGTAGAAAATACTGGTTATCATTTTTATTTTCATACGACAATTAGCTTTAGTGAAAGTACTACGGATTTTTCTATCCGACTTTATAAGAATAATGCTACAGATGAATCGTATGAGTTCAGATTTAACCTAGATGAGAATCAATTAACATTAGATAAGAATCCTTGTTATCGTTGGTATCAGATGATGGATAAAGGACTTAATCGGCCAATTAATTTAGAGGCTAACCAAGACTATGATTTAAAAGTAATAGTTGATGATAATATTTTATCGCTTTATCTAGATGGGGTTGCACTCAACACGAGAGTTTATCACAAGTTTGGTACGTCCTTAGCACTGACCGCTACTAATGGCAACTTAAGTTTGAGTAATATTGAATTTTCGAATAAGTATCAAAATGCTAAAAAGGGGTAGAAACTAATGCTAGATTATAAAAAAATTGCCCAAGCGGTTTTAGACAATGTGGGCGGATCTGATAATGTTGTTAGTGCGACACATTGTGTAACGCGATTAAGGTTAGTCCTAAAAGATATCGATAAAGCTGATCAAGAAGCCTTAAATGAAATTGACGGAACGCAAGGAGTTATTTATAATAGCGGCCAATTACAGATTATTTTTGGTCCAGGTGCGGTTGAAAAAGCTTATGACGCTTTTATTACAGTCTCTGGTACTAAAGAAGTTTCAGTTGATCAAATTAAGGATGAAGGTGCCAAAAGCAAGAATAAGTTCCAACAAGCCTTTAAGGTTTTCGGCGACATTTTCATTCCAATAATTCCTGCCTTCATAGGCGCTGCTATGATTCTTGGCTTGAGGTCACTATTAACAACGCCAGGAATGTTTGGCATGACTAAGTCGTTAGCTGCACAAAGTATCTATGTTGGTGATTTTTGTAAGTTTTTAAACGTAATTGCGACTACTTTTAAAATTTTGCCTGTACTAGTAATGTATACTGCAACAAAGCGGTTTGGTGGTAATCCAATTTTAGGGATTTTAGTTGGATTTGTAATGATTTCGCCTGATTTAGCTGACCGTAACGCGTTTGTGTTAGGCCAGGTTCATCCGGCATACTGGAACCTGTTTGGTTTGAAAATTGCAGCTGTTGGCTTTCAAGGAGGAGTCTTTGCCGCAATTTTGACGGCATGGTTTCAAGCAAAGGTCGAAAAAATCGCTACAAAGTACGTACCGCAAGTTGTTTCGTATATTTTGGTGCCAACAATTACCTTGTTGGCTGCTAATCTCTCGCTATTTTTGCTATTTGGCCCACTGGGATTATGGATTGGTAATGTTTTAGGTGGTATCATTAACTTCCTTTACATGAAAGTAGGCGCTCTGGGTGCATTTGTTTTTGCTGCTGGTCTACAACCACTAGTTGTTACAGGAACGCAGCATGCCATTCAAGGTATTGAAGCTAATTTAATTGTTCAGACGGGATTTGATTATATTCAACCAATCTGGTCGGTTTCGATTATTGCTCAAGGGGGTGGCTGTATTGGCATGTACCTGATTTTAAAACAAAAATCAAAAGATCGTGATATAGCTATCTCAAGTTTTATTCCGACTTTAGTGGGAATTACTGAACCAGCAATCTTTGCAGTTAATCTTAAATATAGTATTGTACCTTTTGTCTGTTCATTTATCGGGGCAGGCTTTGGCGGATTATATATGAAATTGTTCAATGTGAAAGGTTTAGCCCAAGGATTAACTGTACTTCCCGGGTTGACAGTTGCTCGACCGATTGAGCCGTACATTGTTGGCAACTTGATTGCATTTGTGTTACCAATTATATTTATTCTGGTTTGGAACAAGTTTAGACCAATTTTGCCTGAAAGTAAGAGACGTGTTAACCATCGTGAAAGTCAGGTATTAGTTGCAACTGATGATAACTCAATTTTAGCTCCTGCAGATGGAGAATATCTGCCATTAGAAAAAGTTAAGGATAAGACCTTTTCTAAAAAATTAGTTGGCGATGGTTTTGCGATTGAGCCAGATACGGGTGATATCTTTTCTCCAGTCAATGGTAAAGTTATTTCAGTTTTTCCAACTAAACATGCGATTACCCTAGAAAGTGACAATGGAGTTCAAATTTTGCTTCACTTGGGGATCGATACCGTTGATTTAGGCGGAAAAGGATTTACCGTCTTGGTTAAGGATGGTCAGGAAATAGCTGCTGGTGATCCGCTCGCCAAAATGGATTTAAAAGTGATCCAGGCTGCTGGTAAACAAACAACGGTAATGGTTTTATTCCCGGAATACCAGAAAAACTTTACGCTAAAAAATAAGGCGGTTGAAGTGAATCACGGTAACCTGATTTTGCAGTTAGATAAATAAAGTGATTTTAAATAGCTGAGGCGCAAAAATAATTTTGTGCCTCGTGATAAATTTTATAGTATTTAAAATCAGCTGCGGTGTTATTAATAAAAGGAAATTTGTTATGCGAAAAATTGCTAAAATTATTAATGATCGTTATCGATTGAATTATCATGTTTCGACCCCTGGGGGATGGATGAATGATCCGAATGGGTTTTCTTATTTCAATGGCTATTACCATATTTTTTATCAATATCACCCCTATTCGGCTCAAAAGGGTCCGATGCATTGGGGCCATTATCGTAGCAAAGATATGATTCATTGGGAAGAATTGCCAATAGCCCTTGGCCCTAATAGTCAGGCAGATGAAAACGGGTGTTTTTCAGGCAGTGCGATTGTCAAAGATGGTCGGTTATACTTAATTTATACAGGTCATCATTATTTTGACAAAACTGATCATAGTGATTTTTATCAAACACAGAATATTGCATATAGCGATGACGGCGTTAATTTTAAAAAATATGAACATAATCCAGTAATTAAATTTCCTCCCCAAGATAATACCAAGCACTTCCGTGATCCGAAGGTATGGCGTAATGATAATGATTTTTATATGATTCTGGGTAGTCAAGATCAAACAGGCTTAGGCCGCGTTATTATGTATAAGTCCCCCGATTTACTCCATTGGGAATATCTAGGGCCGCTCGCTAATTCGTCAAGTGTTGAAAAAGAAGGTTACATGTGGGAGTGTCCAGACCTATTTTCTTTAAATGGACAAGATGTTTTGTTGTGTTCACCGCAAGGAATCGAGGCTACAGGAGAAAAATATTTGAATCAGTTTCAGACAGGTTATTTTGTTGGTGAAATGAATTACAGTAAAAATAGCTTTACCCATGGTGCTTTTAGCGAGCTGGACCATGGCCATGACTTTTATGCTGCACAAACCACATTAACGCCTGATAACCGTCGTATTGTAATTGCTTGGTTCGGTATGTGGGATGCTGAGTTTCCGGAACAAGCTGATGGCTGGGCAGGCGCACTAACCTTGCCACGTGAATTAACGTTAAAAGATAATCACTTATACATGCGTCCAATTACTGAATTAAAGAGTTTGCGAAAAGAAAAGTTTGTTGATCTGAATAGGATTTTAACAAATGAACAAATTTCAGTCGCGGATGCTCAGCATATCGAGCTTTTGTTAGAGGTAGCGGTAAGTGAATGGAGCGGTAAAGAATTTGCTCTAACTATGAAAAGTGGCCAACAAAACTTAATTACAGTATTGTTTAAAAAGCAAACTAGCAAAGTAATAGTAAAACGAGCGGATAAAGCCGAGAATGATTCAGACCGTTATGGCAAATTAAAGAATTGTACTAAATTGAAGATACGGATATTTATTGACACTAGCTCGATGGAATTTTTTTTCAATGATGGAGAACTGGTATTTTCAGAGCGTTATTATACAGAAACAAAACCTAGCCTTTATTTTAAGGCTGATCAAGCAATTTGTTTGAAAATGATAGGTTATACACTAGTTAATAATTAGTCAAAAAAGTGGGTGGCTGCCCACTTTTTTATTTATGTTAATGTGAACAAGGCCAGGTTAAAAGATAGGAGAATAAATGCAGCAAGTAGCCAGTCTCGCTGCTTAACCGGTACAGTAACGATGACGGACCTGCTAGCCGCCTCATGAAAGCCATGTGATTCCATACCCTGAGCCAGGTTTTCGGCCGAATTCAGCGCAATCAGGATGGCCTTGAAGTAGAGAATGGGTGACCAGAAGCTGAGGTAGACACCGCGCATCATACCGGCCGTTCGGATCTGTTTGACCGCTTGCCGCATTCGCGGAATGATGTTGAGTGCCGCCAGTACCCCGTAGGCGAACTTACTGGGTAAGTGGAAGTTTTGTTCAAACGAGCGTGCCAAGTTCTCCGGGCTAGTGTCAATCGACACGCAATAGATTGTCAGCGTGTAGACGTAAATCCTGCTGGCCAAACTAAACGCGTTATAAAGATCAGGCTGGGGCGCAAACCAGTAGAGCGTGGCAAAGACGGTAAACGCGGCTATAAGCGGGACTGCTAGTGTTAGCAACAGTTTTACGGGACTAATGTGTTTGTAGACGAGGTAAAGAAGCGCAAAAATAATGATAAGCAGGTTGGTGGTCAGGCTGGTCTTGAGCGATATCTCAAGGGAAATAATTAGTGCTAAAACAAACTTAAAACTAGGATTCACTTGGGGTACCTCACTTGTTAACATAGGTTAAATGTTGGTCACTGAAAACGAGGTGGTAGTCGCACCAGTCCGCTAGGCCCGCAAGTTCATGGCTGATGATTAACAGGGTCTGCCCTCGCTGTTTCTGACTTTCCCTGAGCAGCTTCATGACCTTGCGGACAGATTTTGGGTCAAGGCCGCTTAGGGGCTCATCAATCAGCAAAACGTTTGAGTCTGCAATCAGCATCAATAAAATCTGTAACTTTTTTTGCTGGCCGCCGGAGAGGGTGTAGACAACCTGGTCGAGTAACTGGTCTAATTCCAAGTAGGATAGAGCTTCCGTGATCTTTTGACCGGTAAAGAAGCTGCTGGTTTGCTGCTTCTTGCTCAAGGCAATTTCGTCCTTAACCGTAATGTTGATGAACTGGTCGCTCGCGGTCTGGAAAATTTGCCCGACGCGGCGCAAATAGGTGCGGGCCACCTGCTTTTTTATTTCCTTGTCGAGGTAGCCCAGGCTGCCAGAATACGGAATCATCTTGGTGAGCGCACCAAACAGCGAGGTCTTGCCGACGCCATTGGCTCCCGTGATGAGTGTGACCTTACCGGACACAATATCCAGGCGATCCTGGTCAAGCAGCAGACGGTTTTGCGCAATTTTCGTTTTCTTTAGGGTGAAGCAGGCGGATTCACCCGGCTGCGGTAGAGCGAATGTATACGTGTCATTGTGGTGATCGCTTTGCACCAGCAGCTGGTGCATGTCCGCTGCATTAAGCAGAGCTACGGTTTTGTCGTTGAAGCGAAACAAGCAGTCGCAGACGCTCGCGTAGCCCGTCAGGACGTGGTCGCTGAGAATAATGGTTTTGCCCTGGTCACGCAGGTGGGCCAGCTTGGCAATTAAAAACTTCCGTGCCTCGGGGTCGCAGCTGGCAAAAGGTTCGTCGAGCAGAAATAAGTCGATATCCATTGCCACTAGCACGGCCAGTGCCACCCGTTGTTGCTCACCACCGGACATGGTATTGATCTTTTGGTCGAGTAAGCTTTCAATCTGAGTGAACTGCACCGCCTCTTGCAGTCTTTTTGGGTAGTGGGCTGCATTCACCTGCAAATTCTCTAAGGCAAAGATGATTTCTTCGCGGGGAGTCGCCATAGTAAATTGCTCTCCGGCATTTTGAAACATCATCGCCCCTGTAAGCCCGTTTAGGTTGAGTTGCCCGCTAAGTTGACCGGCGTACTTAGGATAGAGGCCGGCCAGTACCTTTAATAGAGTCGACTTACCACAGCCAGTAGGTCCGATTAACAAGGAAAATTTGCTGGTCGGAATGGTTAAGTTGAGGTCAACCAGAATTTTCTTGCCTTCATCGTATGAAAAAGTGAGATTTTTGCTTGTAATCAATGTTTTCACCAATATAAAAAGTCGTCATGGCACCAGCCTGACGACGTAAAAATTGTTCGTTTTCCCTTCGCTGGTATTGTCCATGCAGGTTCAGTGGGTATATTCTCAGCCTAACGGCACCCCAATAGTTCAGGTCAATTATACCTAAAGGGTATTTTTTTGTCTAGTAACAAGGAAGAGCACGAGCTGAAATGCTGAAAAGTCGGTCTGGGCATGTTTTTTAAGTTATAATGAAGTTGTGCAAATAAAGTACTAATAAGAAGGTGAACTTATGGTAGCAGTTAAACTTGAACAGTATCTGGCCAGCATCTTGGCTTCAGCTAAGAATGATACTAATGAAGTCTACTTGGAGCCAGGCAACAAAAACTTGGACTTGCTGACGATTTTTTTGGAAAAGCATAATCAAAATACGCACCGATATCAAGCCACTAATGCGATAATGCTGTATGTGGCGGAAGGGACAGCTAGGATCAAGGTTAATGGGCAGGCTTTCTTAGTTGAAGCAGGTAATTTAGTATTGCTACAGAATAAGTCCAATTATGAAATCGAAAGTCAAAATAGCGGGGATCTGCTGGTTAAGTTGGTCTTTAATTCCAACTTAACCTACCAGAACTTGTTTGCTAAGTTAGCATCGGGGGCAGAGCGTGAACAGCAGGCGGTTGAGCAGGTATTGACTGTACTTAGAGCTAAGGGACTACTCTACTTGAAGAGCACGCGAGTTTCGCAGCCAGCGCAGTTACTAAAAAAGATAATTGATGAATACCTTAACCAAAGTTTGTTTGCTAGTCCAATGATTAATGCTGAATTAACGGTGCTCTTGGCTGAGGCACTTAGAAACCAGTCTCTAACTGAAGCTGCTACAAGCAGTTATGGTTTTGCCCAGACTGCCTTTGATCAATACATTGAAGCCAATTTTGCTAATATTACTTTAGCGCAAGCTGCCCAGCACTTCGGTTTTAATACCAACTACTTTTCTAGTCTGGTCAAGCAGAAAACGGGTAAGAGTTTTGTTGAACACGTTGATGAGCGCCGCATGGAGGAGGCGCGAACGTTGCTGGCGCGGACGGATATCTCGGTTAAGGAAATCATTGCTCGAATAGGTTATTCCGGTAAGTCTTTCTTTTATCGCAAATTCAATGATTATTACCATGAAACGCCGATGCAGATGCGGGCAGAGTTGTTTAGGCAGGCTAAAATTAACTTAAAATAAAAAGGCACCACTAAGGTGCCTTTTTGAATAATAATTACATTTTTTCTAGCCGTTTGATGCGATCTGCGGTCGGGGGATGACTGTCAAACAAATGGCTGAGGCCATTCTTTTTGCGCAGGGGATCTTCAATATACAGTCCAGCGCTGCTGGCATCGGCCTTTTTCATTGGCCCAGTACCTGAAATTTTTTCGAGGGCTGAAATCAGACCCTGCGGGTTACGCGTTAATTCTACTGCTGAAGCATCAGCTAGATACTCTCGATTGCGCGACAGAGCCATCTGAGCCAGGCTGGCACAAATCGGTCCCAAGATCAAAACAAAGATAATGGCAACGACTTTAAAGACGACCACGAAGGTGCTGTCACTATCGCTGTCATTGTCGTCATCAGCCCACCAGATGAAGTGGCTAGCCAGGCCTGAGAGATAGGAAATGACCCCAACTAAAACAGCTGCCACAGTAGAAACTAGGATGTCATAATTACGAATGTGAGAAATCTCGTGGCCTAGGACGCCCTCCAGTTCCTCGCGATTCATCAAATCGAGCAGGCCTTGGGTGACAGCAATCGCAGCATGGTCGGGATCACGTCCTGTTGCAAAGGCGTTAGGACTTTGATCAGCAATGATAAAAACGCGTGGCATGGGCACCCGGCCCACCATCGCCATATCTTCAACGACGTGCCACAAGGTTGGATTGTCCTGTTCGCTGATTTCTTGGGCATGATTTAGGCTCATGACCAAGTTAGCCGGATTGGGCAAAACAAGTAACATATAGATAACACTGAGCACTAGTGCAATACCTAAGCCTAACCAAGGTCGATTGCCGAAGAGATAGCCTAAACCTGCACCAGCCAGCGCCAAAATGACGGCAAAGACGGTCATGATGCCGACCGTTTTGCGCTTATTACGAGCAATTTGTTGAAATAACATAAAGCACCTGATACTTAAAACTTAACTTTAGGTACTTCCTTTTCTGCTTCACTGGTTTGCAGGTAGTCAACCTTCATGAAACCATGAATTTTAGCAATGATGTTGGAAGGGAAAGTTAACAGCTTTTGATCGTACAAAGCTGCAGATGAGTTGTAAAGCTGTCTAGCATAAGAAATCTTATTTTCAGTATTGGTCAATTCTTCCTGTAACTCGGAGAAGTTTTGGTTGGCCTTCAGGTCAGGGTAATTTTCTGAGAGGGCAAAGATTGTCTTCAAGGAATCGGAAAGTTGGTTTGAAACTTTCATAGTCTCAGCCCGGTCGCCGCTAGGTATATGGGTCAACTGGTTACGTAATTGAACCACGTTTTCCAGGGTTTCCTTTTCGTGTTTGGCATAGCCCTTGGTGGTTTCAACCAAGTTAGGAATTAGGTCGTTGCGCCGCTTTAACTGCACATCGATTTGGCTCCAGGACTCATCTGTGTATACTTTAGCCTTTTGTAAGCTGTTGTAGATTGTAATGTAGAGCGCAACTAATAGAACAACGATAACGATAATAATTATCCAAGTTAAATTCATTATTTTCCTCCTAAATGATATTAATTAATTATAACTGATTATGCTTAATTTTGATATAAAAACAAGTTTCGTATGGCTTTTGCAAATAAAACTTAATAAAATAGTCACTCCTAGATGAGTAATAATAACCAGCCCACAACAGTTAAAATAAGTAACCCGGTGAATTGCATGATTGACCACTTTTTGAAAAATTCGAGTCGTGAAACCGTACCGTTCTGGTTAAAAGTCTTGAGCACCAGCATATTAGCCATCGAACCGATGGGCGAACCAAAGCCGCCAATGTTGGTTCCCAAAAACAGGGCTTGAGCGTATGGGGTGAACTTACCAACTAAAATAGTAGCGGGCACGTTGCTAATAATCTGGCTAGAAAGAATGGAAGTGAAGTAGGTTGAATTCTCCGAATTGATCATAGTGTCGATAACCGTGACAATGAGGGGGATTTGCTGAATATCACTAATAAAAATAAAGAAGCAGGTAAAGGTCAACAAGAGGGCATAGTCGATCTTTAAAAGAATGCGGGGATTGATTAAGACGGCCAAGAAAATGGCGATTACCATGGGGATGGCGACGTTGATGACTTTGAAGACACCCAAAAAGAAGAGGGCAAAGACGATGGTGGTGATAACGGTTGGTCTAATACTGATGCTAATTTGCTTAACGTCCTGCATGGGAATCTGGGTGCGCGGGATAAAGTGGAAAATGATAAAAGTGATGACTAGTGCAGACAACAAGTATGGTAGTGACCAGGAAAAAAATTCAAGGGCCCCAACGGAGTACTTACTCACTAAGAAAATGTTGTGAGGATTGCCCCAGGGCGTAAAGGCAGCACCAATGTTAGCCCCCATGCCAATTAAAGTAACGGGCAAGATTTGCGGCAAGTCACACTTTTTAGCAATGTTAAGGTATAGGGGAATCAGGGTGAGGGCAGTAATGTCGTTGCCTAAAAACATCCCGGAAATGATGGCTAGCAAGGTAAACAAAATATTTAGTTTGCGCATATTGTCGGCAATACTAGTCAATTTGTAGGCTAGGACATCGAGAACGTGCAGATAAGCATAAATTTGGATGATGATTAGCATCGCGGCAACGGAGAAGATGGTATGTAGGTTAATATCCCCAAGCCGCGGTCGAGCAAAAAAAAGGCTGATAATCGTTACTAGTACAGTAATTTGTAGGATTTTATCGCTAAAAATCTTTTTTAAGACGGTCATCAAGTGTCCCCTTTCACAAGATCCAATCATCGTAAACACTACGCTTATTTTGAGCTTTTTTTTGATTGTGTGCAATAAAAAACTATTATCCTAGATTACTAAGAAAGGTAAACAACTTTTTTGACGGTATGACTAGAGTGACCTATAGTTAGAGCAGATAGTAAGAAATTAAGGAGTTTTGTGCATGAGTGATACTAAAACAATCCAGATGAAGATTAAAGCAGCCGCGGCTGAGAAGATTAATAGTGTAGCTAAGACGGGCCAAGTGATTATCTTGGCCTTAAATGATGGTTCTAATAAGTATTCTGATCTTGGCGGTAGCTGTACGATTGGTGCAAATTTTCAGTTTGTGGTTTTGTCCCAAAGAGACCCTGACTTTGCAGTTAAGGTTGCTAACAACGCTGGTCTCAATCTTTACACCAGTGCAGCCGAGCTTCAGTTTTTGGAAGATAATTTAGTGGTTGACGAAAAAAACACCGTCCTCACCCTTGCCGATGATAGTGGCATTATTGATAATGCGGTAACGATCAAGCATTAATTGAGCCTAAATTAAGGCGCAATTGTTGGGTCAAACCTTGCTTGAACAGGCCTTCCGTGGTAAACTAAAAAAGATTTTCGAAAATCTGAAAGGAAGTATAGTACTATGCGTAAAGGTGAAAATTACAACACCGGTTGTGAACCGGGCCAAAGACCTAAGAACAAGAGAAATGGTAAAAGACGCGTTGCTCACGTAGCAGCAGTTGTTGCTTTTTTGAACAAGGCTAAAGCAGACGAAAACAAGTAGTTTGTGATTAATCAATAAAAAGTGGGTTACGATGATAATCCACTTTTTTTATTGCCGCATTTTGGGTAGAATGAGGTCAACGGCTGGCTATTTGCCCCCTAAAGGAGAAGTCTAAAAGTGAAATTTCAATGTAGTAGCTGTGGCTTGCGTATGAATTCAGGTCATTTTAAGCAGGCGGGCCAGGTTAATCCCCGACTGACTAGTATCTGTGATTTGTGTATCCAGCGCGGGGAGAACCCGGAGGACTTTGCTAACGAAACTGTCAGTGTGTTCGCCCAGTGTCTACTCTATAGCTTTATCGGCAAGAGCGGTGAAGACGTCGCAAATGCGTTCCTAGTTGCCGCAAAAGAAGCGCGTAAACGCTACGAGGCCTTCATCCAGGACTATGACGGCAACAGCCTAGCCCGGCAGCAGTTGGCCCGGCAAGACTTTAACCAAGCCGTGATTGACAGCGAAAAGGGGCAAATTGACTTTGTTCCTCAGCTTGATCTGACTTTTGCAGAAAATTTGCAAAAACTGGGTCTGAAGGTTGACTTTAAGCTGAACGAGGTTGATTACATTGATCGTGAGCGAATTCGCGTCAAGTATAACTACCGTTGCCAATATTGCGGCCGGCGCGGTCGCAGCGTCGACCACAAGAACCCGGTCTCGTTGTCCCGCAACAACGACCTGGACAACCTTATTCTGTCCTGTTCTGAGTGCAACCGGATCAAGTCCAACATGCCCTACGAATTATTCGTTGAATTAAATAAGCAAATTCCGCAGGCCAACCGTAAACTAGTTAGGTATGAGAATGCATTGGCAACGCTAAAGGGTGAGTTTGAGCAGAGGCGGCGTGCATTAGCGGCGCAGATGCACCTGAAGGGTGTCGTTACCGACCCTGAATTGAACCAGCTGCGTAGACAGAACAAAAAGCTGCAAGATGCCATTGACAGCTTGACCAGCGACTATAATGCGCTGCGGAACGTGCGCGAGCAGCATTTTATGACGGGCTGGCGGCTGAGCCAAATAAGTAAACGAGAAGACATTGTTTAAAGTATTGTAAGCTAAAAATAAGTAATTAAAGAAGCAGGCACAATCACCTTAAAATGATCAGTGCCTGCTTTTAGTTATTTGTTGCCTAAACTATCTTGGTGCTTGCCACTAACTTTGCCATCTGAGATATGAATTATAATCATTGTCAACTTTCCGGAATTTGGCTCCTTGTGTGCTACGCCGATAGCGTAAGAAATAATTTCATTAGAGTGCTCACCAATAGCAGTATCAGGCAAGTCCGTACTATAGCCATCAGGTCGACCTAAAATGCGATAAACTTCCTTTTTGGTCTGACCTTTTTTGATCTTCTTGTAGTCTGTCGTGGTTAATTTGGTCGGCCTTTTGACCGCCAGATTGTTAAACTGCTTGCTTACAACATTTCCCTTTTTATCCGCCGTGACGGAAATTAGTCCGTTAGTAGTGTGCTGGACCTTAGTCCACTTCATAGTAGAGAAGTCCCCGTATGTAGCACTTTGTCCAGGAGTAGGTTTCCCCAGTAGAGTTATTACATCCTTTAACTTGGCCGGGTGCCGCTGATCGATCCGGATTGCCTCATACTTCTTAAAAGAAATGCCCGTTTTCGATCCGCCGATTGATTCATGACCTCTGACTACCGTCTTTTTCCTGGTGATGACTGTCTTGGTATTCTTGGTTTTATCGTTAGTATTTGTACATGCAGTTACAGAAATTGCAGTAAGAAGAGCGATAATGGTTAAAGTTGCTTTTTTCATTTATTTTCCTCTAACATCATTTATGATTATTATTAAACAATTCTTTTAAGTTGCCGTCAATTTCATTTGGGAGAAGACTTGCCATTAATGGCGGATAATTAAACCGCAACTACTAAATTTATAGTACGCTTGGTGCTGAAGATTAACTAGTATTAATCCTAAAGTAGAGCAAGAAAATAAGAAATTTAGAATGTAATCTGTTTTACTCGTTAAAGGGTCTATAATTGAAGCAAGGAGAAAAGGTGATAATAATGAAGAATAAAAAGAAGGTCCAATTTGGCCTTAGACTTAACAAAGGTGTCCTTAGTTTGGCCGCAGCTTCCTTAAGCGCCCTGCTTATCACTAGTCTAGTAGCGGTTAAAACGACTGCCGACACTATAGCACCAGTAACTCAGACCGACAATTCTAACTCAGGTTTGTGGACGGGCAAAGACGGTGACTGCGACTGGAACTACGATCTGGTCACGCGGACGCTGACCATTAGCGGCAGTTCGGGCAGCCAGCTGTCCAGCACGCCGCTTGCCCAGGAATTACCCTGGCACTACAACGTTAACCACATCGTAATCAACGGTCCAATCAAGCTGCCCGTGAACGCGCAGGGCAAGTTTGCTAATTTCGAATACCTGCAGGACATCAGGGGTATGGACCAGGTTGATACCAGCGCCACGACCAACATGGCTAGCCTGTTTGAGAAGGACGAGTTTCTGACCAGCGTTGACACCAGCAACTTCGACACGCACAACGCGACAGATATGTCTAAAATGTTTTCTCAGACTGCAATTAAAAGCCTGGCCTTGGCCAACTTTGACACGCGCAAAGTGACGAATATGGCCGGCATGTTTGCTGGCACCAAGACCCCGCAGCTGGACCTGACGCACTTCGATACTAGCAACGTCACCGACATGTCCAACATGTTCATGAATAACGCGACCCAGACGCTTGACGTAGCCGGCTTCAAGACGGACAAGGTGACCACGACGGCCGGCATGTTCCAGGGAGCCGCAGCCTCAAAGCTGGATGTCAGTTCCTTTGATACTAGCAGGGTAACAAACATGTCTAACATGTTCAGCCGGATGGGCAACCTGACTAGCCTGGATCTGCACAATTTTGATACTAGCAACGTGACCAACATGGACAGCATGTTTCTGTATGATTCAGGTTTGACGGACTTGAATATCGCCAGCTTCTCCACCAAGAAGGTGACCATTATGAATCACATGTTTGCCGGTATGGGTAAGATAGAGCGCCTGGACCTGCGGGGTCTGGACACGCGCAACGTGACCAACATGGTGTCTATGTTTGCGGAGGATGCCAAGTTAACCGACCTAGACGTGAGCCATTTTAAGACCGGCAAGGTCACAGACATGGGCTTCATGTTTAGCAAGTGCGCTAGCCTTACCAGCTTGGACGTAAAGAACTTCGACACGCGCAACGTTGATAGCATAGCGTACATGTTTTCCGGCCTGAAGCGGGTCAAGATGCTGGACCTGCATACCTTCAAGACGGGCAAGCTGCGGTTCATGACCGGCGCGTTTGCCGATGATGCCGTGCTGACCAGCGTCAACCTGAAGAGCTGGGACACGAGCATGGTGAAGATGATGTACAGCCTATTTGAAAACGACCCGAGCCTGGTTAAGGTGGACCTGAGCAACTTTAAGACCAATAGCCTGACTGAGGCTGACCGCATGTTTAGAAATGACCCAAACCTGATGCAAGTCGACCTGCACGGCTGGAACACGCGCAAGCTGACCGGGACTAGCGAGATGTTCAAGAACTGCACCAGCCTGGTCAAGGCCAACCTGCGGGGCTGGCACACGCCAAACTTAATCGACTCAACGGAGATGTTCAGGAACACCCCGCAGCTGGCCGCCGGCAACTTTAATATGCTTTATCCTTCTGTGCTTGTATAATAAAGAAAAGATTGTTTATGGACTAGCAAAGAAGATGTCATTAATGAAACAAGAATCATTGTTTGCAGGGAACGGTGAAAATACGCCGCTAGCCAGCCGTGTGCGACCGCGCACGCTGGATCAATTTGTGGGCCAGAAGCAATTACTGGGGCCGGGTAAAATTTTGCGGGATTTAATTGACCACGACCAGGTAACCTCGATGATCTTCTGGGGTCCTCCGGGCGTAGGCAAGACCACACTGGCCGAAATCATTGCGCGACAGTCGCAGTCTGCTTTTTACCGTTTCAGCGCCGTTGACAGCAGCATTACCAAGATTCGCAAGATTATGAAGGAGGCTGAAGCCGCGCACGACTTGGGTGAGAAGACGCTGGTCTTCATTGATGAAATTCACCGCTTCAACAAGGCTCAGCAAGACGTCTTTCTGCCCTACGTTGAGCGGGGCACGATTACCCTGATTGGTGCAACCACGGAGAACCCATCCTTTGAGGTCAATTCGGCCCTGCTTTCGCGCTGCAAGGTCTTTGTGCTAAAGCCGCTCGCAGTTGCGGATATCGTCCAATTGCTCCAGAATGCGCTGCATAACCCCCAGGGTTTTGGTAAGTTGCACCTTGCAATCAGTGACCGGGAAGTTAAGGCGATTGCCCGGTTTGCTAACGGTGATGCCCGCACCGCACTCAACACGTTGGAGATGGCGGTGTTGAACGGCGACAAACAGGGCGACCGGGTGATCATCACCATGGATAGCTTGGGTCAGCTGATTACGCAAAAGTCTGTTCTCTATGACAAGAACGGCGAAGAGCATTACAACATCATCTCGGCGCTCCATAAGTCGATGCGCAACAGCGACGCCAACGCGGCCATCTACTGGCTGTCGCGGATGCTTGAAGGTGGGGAAGACCCGCTCTACATTGCCCGTCGCCTAGTGCGCTTTGCCAGCGAGGACGAGGTCTGGCCGACACGAACGCGCTCAACGTGGCCATCAACGTTTTTCAGGCCTGCCAGTTTATAGGGATGCCCGAGTGTGACGTCCACCTGGTTGAAGCCGTGACTTACTTGGCTCTTGCACCCAAGTCCAATGCCATTTATAAGGCCCGCCTGGCCGCTGCCAAGGACGTGAAGGAAACCATCGACGAGCCGGTGCCGCTGCAGATTCGCAACGCCCCGACCAAGCTGATGAAGGGCTTGGGCTACGGCAAGGACTACCAGCTGGCGCACGCTACTAAAGACAAGTTAACGACGATGAAGACGATGCCGACTAGCCTGGAGGGACACGAATACTATCTGCCAACCAGTCAGGGGCACGAGGACCGCTTTAAGGCGCGGCTGGAACAGATCAAGCAGTGGCACGAGAAGCATCCGGAATGAGTTGTATGAGAAGTAGTTAGAGTCAAATTTATTTTAAGAAAGAGATAGAGATTAAATGAGTACCTCTGTTATAGAAAATGTTCAGATCAACAATACTGAGCTTTATTTTTCGATTAGTAAAAATCAGAAAAATAAACCAATTATATTATATTTACATGGTGGTCCTGGCGATTCTTGTATTCCACTAACAAAAAAATTTAATGCTGAACTAGAAAACACTTTTACTTTTGTTAATCTTGAACAAAGGGGTAGCGGGCTTTCATACTACAGATTTTCAGAAACAGAAGACTTGACTATGAAAGTGATTTTAGATGATATTTATGAGTTTGTGCTTTACTTATTAAAACGCTTAAATCAAAGGAAATTAGTTGTCATGGGACATTCTTGGGGCTCAGTCCTTGGTATGTTGTTCATTCAGGCTCATCCAGAACTCATATCGCAATATATTGGAATTGGTCAAGTTATTAATATGAAGAAAACTATTGAAGCTCAGAAAGATTTTTTGACAAGTCAAAATAAAGTAAATCACAAAATCAGCCGTTTAGATTTTGATAGGAATCCGGAATATGCTAGTGTGACCTTGACTAAAAAAATTGTATCTAATGGAGGATCAATATATGGTGCTAAGAATTATCGAAAATTAATACTACCATTTATTTTTTCGAAAGATTATTCATTGACAGATTTGATCCATCGTTTGCAAGGTTCTAAACAGTCGATTCAGTTTTTTTGGAAAGATTTAATGAACATTAACTTTGAAAACAAGTTAAATTATGAGGTACCCATACTGTTTTGTGAAGGTCGCAATGATTTTCATGTCACATCTAAACTTGTTTCAGAATATGCCGAAAAAATTACCAGTCCATGTAGAATTATGTGGTTTGAAAATTCTGGTCACTTTCCACAGTGGGAAGAAGCATCTAAATTCAACTGCGATATTACAAAATTTCTAAATAATGAGCATAAATAAATCTTCTATCAAGTAAAAAGCAGTAAGTTATGGCGCTAATATAAAAATGGTATTGTCTTCAAGTTTAGGTTGCTCCAATGTACTATAATTAGCGTGAGAGATTAATTTTATGTTCGAGGTATTATTATGAAAATTAGTAAAAAACTCATCCTAGGAGCAGTTGCTGGTACCCTGGCTCTCGGTACAGCTATTCCATTAGCAACCACCACCAGTAACACAGTTACTGCTGCCACTTCAACTAATAAATTAAAATTAGCCCATGGTGCCTATGTTTTCAACAAGAAGGGTAAACGCCTGCGTACTTATCGCGGCAGCACATGGAAGACCCACCTTAAAAAAGGCGCTACCGTTAAATTTACTGGCACAATCGAACCGACCGAGCGCGATAGCAAACGCTTCTTCTTACTCGATGATGATAACTATAACCAGTCCTGGCTCCCTTATAAGCAAATAAAGGGACAATATTACTATGGCATTGGTGCTGGTGGCTACATTAAAGCTGGCAATGTCAGCCAAATTGCTGGCAAGCCGTTGTATACCTCTGAAGCAACTGTAACCATTACGAATATGGGACCAACGGTGAACCCAATTACCACTGGAACTGGTAACAGTAAAGTAATTTTGAAAAATGGCAAAACTTTTAAGGTTGACTACGTTTACTCTGACTACGGTGGCAATCAAAAACAAAATTATTACCATATATCAAATACAGCTGATGCAAGTTTTGCTTCTAGACTAGTTAAAAGTAAACCAAAACAGAGATTGGCAACACGAACGACAAACACATATGTCAGCTTTATTAATAATAGTAGCGCTTATAGTATTGCTGGTATCCTCAACCCCAATTCTACCAATCAAATTAGTGGCTTTAATAAAAATGAGTATGTTCCTGTAATCGAAGAGCTTTATATTTGGGTAGCACAAGATCAAAAAGCCGAATTATTTTATCGCTTAATGGACAACTCTCTTACAGCTTCTATAAATTCAGAAAGCGCTGCTTTAAACGGACTTCGTTATATTAAGGTTTCAGATACTAAATACTTATCAGGTCCTCAACAAATTCCAATTAACACAGCTGAAGAGGCTCGGCTAGACGCTAAAACAGCTAGTAAAAAGGATAAACAGGCCCTACAAGACCTAATTAACCAAGAAAATACAGTTAAAACTTCAATCAATTATCAAAATACAGATTATAATATTTATGCTTCAACTTATAATGATTACCTTAACAAAGCTAAAGATGTCAATGAATCACTTACAGCAAGTATAAGTGAAGTTAAGCAAACTACTTGGCTGCTATATGAAGCACAGCAAAATTTATTAAATGCGGGAATAGGTCTACCAATTACAGGCGGTACAATGCCAGTCATCTATAGTGAAAAATAAATATTTTAAGGTTACAAATTAAATTCTAATATTGAAATAAAAAACTGACAAATCAACGTTATAAACAACCGAGATTTGTCATTTTTTTATTTACATAATTATAATTTTAGAACATAGGTTTGCTTATTTAGAAAATATGTGCTAAATTAATTATGATCTCGAGATCAAATTAACTTGTTTCAAAATTATTTTTTAATATCGAAAGGAAAAATTATGAACGTTTTTAAAAATCTCAATATTTCATTGAAAGCAAACTTAAAAACTGGTGGAGCTACAGGAGTATACCAAAATGTAGTTCAAAAAGGACATGTCGGTTCAGGCTACATTTATGCCATGCAGTTACACAAAGATACAGATAAAAATGAACTTAATTCTGTTCTCCGTGCTACACCAACTTCCACTCCTTCTACTCCAATTACCTATGGCAATGCAATATTAAATATGAAAAGTTTGGCAGGCGGACATAGCCAAACTTGGGAGTACGCTGGGAAAAAAGGCCAATGGTTTATTGGTACTAAAGGAGTCAATACAGCTAATGATGGCTATAACTGGGCTACACAAATTGCACGGGTTACAATCCCACCTGATACTACAACTCATTATACAAACACTGATTTTCCAAGACTATCCCATTTGAGTAGTGCCGGTAACCAGGAAATCGAACTTAGACGTGCAGAAGCAGCAGTTTCACCTAATTACACATATTTCTTAATTGCAACAATTGATTTAGACGGTAACGGCTATTTCTCATTGTACTATCTAGATGATGTTAACAACGCTTTAACTGGTAAAAGTGCATACAGTATCGCTAACTTAACACCCGTTTCAGATTTTCCACCATTCAAAATTTCTAATATGACACAAAATGTATCAAAAACTATAAAACCTGGTGAGGTGAAAATTGGTTCTATTCAAGGTTACGACATTGATGAAACAGTAGATAAATATAATAACAAGCAGGTAAATATTTATATTTCTAGTGAGTACTCACCTGATAAAGGAGGTCAATCAGAAAAACGCCATATTTACAAAATTCCATGGGGCGCAACTGATAAGTCTGATTGGACTGATATAGACTTAAGCAGAGATGCTAGTGTTGATTACAATGGTTATCCAACTGAATTTGAAAGTGTTCAAGTTATTGGTGAAAACCATTTATACTTGACTGTAGCCTACCATGGCTACTATAACAAAGTAAAGAATGGTAAAAAAGTAAAGACATGGGGCACAATCGCTAATAGAATTTATGAAGTTTCTTGGGAAAACGAGTAGACCAATCGAACTTAACATAATACAGTTTAAACGAAGTAGGTTTAATACTTAGAGCCACAAGGCTCAATTTGGCAATAAATAATTGTTTGTGAATTTTAACTCAGATAGCAAAAGGGCAGACTGTTAACAACTCAGTCTGCCCTTTTGTATTTAACTGTTTTGGAAATTGCTAAGAAATTTTTCGGTCAGTTCATTTTGCGGGTGGTTGAAGAGCTGGTCAGGATTTCCCTGTTCGGCAATGATGCCGCCGCTAATGAAGAAAATTTGGTCAGAAATGTCGCGGGCAAAGGCCATCTCATGGGTGACGATAATCATGGTTAAGCCGGTTGTCGCCAGGTTTTGCATAACACTCAGGACTTCACCCACCATCTCGGGGTCAAGGGCACTGGTGGGCTCGTCGAAGAGCAGGATCTCCGGATCCATGCAGATGGCCCGGGCAATCGCTACCCGCTGCTGCTGACCGCCTGAAAGTTGATTTGGCCGCGCATTGATGTATTCTTCCATACCGACTTTGGTCAGGTTTTTGAGGGCAACTTCGCGGGCTTCTTCCTTAGACCGCTTCAAGACCAGTTCCTGGCCGACCATGCAGTTGGCGAGAACGTTCTTGTTTTCGAATAGGTCGAACTGCTGGAAGACCATGCCGACCTTGGCCCGGTAGATGTTGCGGTTGTAGCTCGGATCCAAGACGTTTTGGCCGTGAAAGATAACTTCACCAGCGGTTGGCTCTTCCAGTAAGTTGATGCAGCGCAAGGTGGTTGACTTACCACCACCGGACGGTCCAATAATCGTGGCAATCTCACCTTTGTTGATGTCAAGGGAGATGTCGCGCAGAACCTGGTGATCACCAAAAGACTTTTGAATCTGCTTTAAGCTTAAAATAGCTTCATTTGTTTCAGTCATTACTTGTTTCCTCCTTGTTTGCTAGTCGAGCCCACTTGTACTTGATTGGCCATTAAGTTGTAATTCTTGTTGCCTGCGAGCCGCCGTTCAATCAAATTGAAGATCCGCGTGATGGTAAAGGTCAGGATTAAGTAGATAGCGGAAATAGTCAGGTAAGTTGGGAAGAACTTGAAGGTCTGGCTGGCCACAGTAGTTCCGACAAAGAACAATTCAGAGACGGAAATGATGCTCAAAACAGAAGTATCTTTAATGTTGACGATAAACTCATTGGTAATGGATGGCAGACAGTTTTTGATTGCCTGCGGGAGGATAATGTGCCACATCCGCTGATTGTGGGTCATACCTAAGGCGCTAGCCGCTTCAAATTGACCTTCAGGCGTGGACAAAATTCCGCCACGAATTATTTCGGCTAAGTATGCGCCAGTGTTAATGGAAACAATGATTAGGGCAGCGGCCGTCCGGTCAATGTTAATGTGCCAGAACTGGGCAATACCGTAGTAGATTACGGCTGCTTGGACCATCATTGGGGTACCGCGGAAGACTTCAATATAGATTGAAAGTAACCAATTGATAACTTTCAGCAACCATTTTTTTCCTAAGGTTGCAGGAGTTGGAATAGTTCTAATAATGCCGACAACGAGACCGATGAAAAAGCCCGCGATGGTACCAACAAAGGCGAGTAGCAGGGTCATACCAATCCCGCTTAGTAGCATCCCGCCATACTGCTTCCACATTGAAACTAGCCAGTTCTCTTGGTTGCCTTTTTTGCCATTGTCAGTTTTGGGCTGCACTTTAATAGCATTGGTCATGAGCTTAGTACGTTCGGCTTCAGGAATAGTTGCCAAGGCATTATTGACCTTTTTTAAGAGGTCCTTGTTTGGCTTGGCAATTCCAATCGAAGTAACGGATTCTTCTTTGGTTACGTGGAAGCCCGGCATTTTGCTGATTGGAATCGCTTTGATATCAGGATCAACCAGCTTGAAAGAGGTTGCTTCTGTATCTTCTGCTAAGTAGCCGTCGATTGTACCCGAAATTAAGCTTTGCCGCATTGCCGCAAAGTCACGCATGGCAGTTTGTTTTTTGGCTCCGCGCAGCTGATTAATCATCGCATAGTGCGAAGTGCCCTGTTGCGCCGTTATTTTTGCGCCCTTAAAGTCATTAAGGGTCTTAGCGTTAGCATATTTGCTGTTAATTTTGGTGATAACGACAAATGTGCCGTGGCGGTATGGTTTAGAAAAGTTAATGGCCTTTTCACGCTCAGTAGTTGGACTCATGCCGGCAATAATCAGGTCGGCCTTGCCACTGGTTAAAGCGGGTAAGAGACCATCCCACTCAGTTTTGACTACTACCACTTTTTGGTGCAGTTTTTGACCAATAATTTTTGCGATCATGACGTCATAACCATTGGCATAGGTATGCGAACCCTCAATCGGAAGTGCGCCGTTGGCATCATTGGTCTGAGTCCAGTTGTAGGGCTGATAGTTAGCCTCCATTGCAACTTTTAAGACACCATTGTCCTTTTTGGCGTATACCTGATTAAAATTGGCCCCGAGGGCTAAACTAACTAGTAATGCGATGAAGATCGACATCCACTTGTATCTTGACTTCATTTTGAAAACCTCCGAAAATATTTTTCAAATAAAGCCAATACAATAAAAAGCGTAAATAAAAACCTCGTTGTGCTTCAAAACAACGAGGAGTGAAAATCTAATTTAGTTAGACAAACAGATAGCGCTCCCTAGCTACTAACTAGGACAGTCTGCAAGATCTTCTCCGGCAGCCCAACAAAAATATTGAAACGAACAATACTTTTATTTCGGCGGTAATTCTTACGGTAGCCTTCCTAGTGTTCGTTCACTCAGGCTATGTTCGTAATCACCGCGACCTCTATTGCATTGGTAATTATTTAATTGTAGCAAATGATAGGCTAAAATAGCCTGCTTGTCAACTTCCTTATTAAAAAAGCTGTTATTATTATTTCATCATTAACTTATTTATTGCCAGCCATGGTCAGTGCGCCAGTTCCGTTTCTTCATGCGGGAAACATAGGGATTACCAGCCACGTAAAAACGGAGCGGTTTGTCAGCCCATTCACGCTCGGACTGGTTGACCCCGATACGCGGGCTACGGACAATTTGGCGGGCCGGCCGCTGGTGTGAACTGTCAAGTTCGATGGTAAAGGGTGAAGCTTGTAGGGAATGAAGGTTCCAGCTTAGATCGTGGATACCGAAAGCCTGCATCATTTTAGCTGGTCCGTTGGTTAGCAACACCCCGCCCTTGCCATGGCGATTTACTAGCATTTGCTCAATGCCCCAAACGGGTTCAATGGCCCGAATTAGGATGCCCTGTGGTTCATTACCGGCCTGGGTAGCCACGTTAAAGAAGAAGTACTGTCTTTGGGCATAGAGATAGATAGTGCCACCACTGCGGTACAGGCCCTCATTGGCAAGACTACGGTGGCCGCCATAAGAGTGGGCCGCGCGGTCTTCTTTACCTAAATAGGCTTCAGCTTCGACAATGTAACCGCCCATTGTCTGGCTACCGGCAGTATAGGTCAAGGGCCGTCCAATGATGTCAGCTGTAATTTCAGTAGTTGATCGGTTGGTAAAAAAGGTTGAATAATCCATACTGACTCCTCTGTGGGGTAGATTAACACTTACTTACGTCCGTGTTGCTTAACTCGCCAGAAGTGAAAGACGATGGTGAGCAGCAACACGCCAAAGACAATTAAAGCAAAGATAGTGTTAGGTAACTCAAAGGGAAGAGGTGGCAGTGAAACTAGTAACTTGGTAGCGATGATGCCAATCAGGAGGTAGGCCATTGGCTGTAGTTCAGGGATCAGGTCCATCAATTTAATAATTGCTTCAGCAACACCCCGCATGCACAAAATGCCGATCATACCACCGATCAACACAATGACCGGATTGTTTGAAACGGCGAGTGCTGCCAATACCGAGTCAATTGAGAAAACAATATCCATGGCTTCAATGGAGATGACTGTGCGCCAGAAGAGCGAAAGGCCATGGCCGGCATTCTTTTTGATTGACTTGCCGGCAGCTGGCTGACTGGCTTTTTGGGGGTGGCGCTGGTCATAGTAGAACTTAAGTGCGAGGTAGAAGAGGTATAGACTACCAGCGAGTTTAATCTCCCAAAAGTTAATTAGGTAAGTGCCAAGCCCAATCACCACAAAACGAAAAATATATGCACCCCAAAGCCCATAAAATAAGGACTTCTCTTGTTGACGTTGATCTGGCAATGCCTTGGTTTGAGCGGCCAGCACAACCGCATTATCAACTGACAGGAGGCATTCCATCAAGATAAGGGTAAGAATAACCAGCCAGTCCTGACCGCTCGTTAGGACGTGGAGCCAGTTACTGCTATCAAAGAAGGGGGCATACATTTTGATAATTGACATTAATAACTCTTTTCTAGTTAAGGTTGAATCGTGACATTAGACAGGTAATTTAAAGCTGCTGAAAAACATCCAGGGCATCACCGATAATGGCGGAGATACCAGGAGCAGGGATCGCGGTCTTGTTGATGGCCCAGACTTTGGCGCCGCTTTGCCGGTAGGAGAGGAGCTGAGCGAAAGGGTAAACAACAAAACTAGTACCAGAAATAATGACTAAATCGGAATGTTGCATGGCATTAACAGCCTTAGCCAGGTTATCGCCGTTGATAGCTTCGCCGTATAGAACAATTCCAGGTCGAATAATACCACCGCACGCTTCATGCCGGTAAGACTGGGCGTAGGCTTCGTAGCTGACCGGGTTGTGACACTTAGTACAATAAATATTGTAGAGGCTGCCATGGAATTCAGTCAGGTGCTGATTGCCTGCTTTCTGATCCAGGCTATCAACATTCTGGGTAATAAGGTCACCTTTATCATGGCAAATTGCCGCGATTTTTTGATGGATAATATTAGGTTGGGCGGTGGGGAAATACATGTTATCCATGACAAACCGGTAGAAAAATTCCGGTCGCTGATAGAGCGTTTCTTCACTCAGGATGGTTTCCGGACTCTCTGCAACGCCACCATAGATACCATTTTTGGAACGGTAATCGGGGATGCCCGAGTGAGTAGATACACCTGCACCAGTCAAAAAAGTAATGTGCTGGGCTTGCTTAATATCAGTTGCTAGTTCATTGATTTGGGAAGAATTAATCATCAGTTGGGTCCTTTCTGTAGACTGCTTGCTTTATATGATAGTCTACTACAAGAATCCGAATTGGCCCCATCTTTATCACCAAAAAATCCGCCTGCTTTTACAGGTGGATCTGTTTGGCTTATAAAATTTGCATATGATTGTCCTGGCACTGCTTAATCATTTCTGCTGACCAGACACTGGCTTGGACTTCGCCGATATGGGCCTTGCCCAAAAGTAGCATGCAGAGCCGGGACTGACCGATGCCACCGCCAATTGAATACGGAAGTTTTCCGGCTAGAAGCATGTGGTGGAAAGTCAATTGTTCGCGGTCCAGGCAATTCGCCTTTTTAAGTTGGTCATGCAGACTTTCCGGGCTGACCCGAATACCCATCGATGATATTTCCATTTTTTGCTGGAGCGGTTCATACCAAAATAACAGGTCACCGTTTAGTTGCCAGTCGTCATAGTCGGGTGCGCGACCATCGTGGGGTTGGCCGCTTCGGCGCAGTTTATCACCAATTTTCATAATAAAGACCGCTTTTTCTTCTTGGGCAATCTTATTTTCACGCTCTTCAGGAGACAAGGCGGGCCACCGATCTTCCAACTCTTGTGTACTGACAAAATGGACTTCATCCGGCAAGCGATAAGTGGAGGCTGGATAGCGTTCGGCACATTCTTTTTCAATCTGCTTGATTGCAGCATAAATTTGCTCAACCGTATTCTTTAAAGTCACGGTGGTACGTTCTTCTTTGGTGATCACCTTTTCCCAATCCCATTGGTCGACGTAAAGCGAATGGAAGTTATCTAGTTCCTCGTCGCGTCGAATGGCATTCATATTAGTATAAAGCCCTTCATGAATCCCAAAACCATACTTTTTTAAGGCCAGTCTTTTCCACTTGGCGAGCGAATGAACAATTTCTAGATCGTCTTCCCTAATATCTTTAGCATCAAAGGCAACCGGGCGCTCAATTCCGTTTAAGTTATCGTTTAAGCCAGTGTGATGCTCAACAAACAGTGGTGCAGACATCCGTTGTAGATTAAGCTTTTCAGCTAGAATGGCCTGGAACTGTTCGCGAATAAAGACAATTGCGGCCTCCGTATCCCGAATGGTCAGGGTTGGTTGGTAGTCTTCCGGTAAAATTAAAGTCATAATGTTAACCTCCCAAGATTTGAGTCAAAGAAAAAGCCCTTCGCCCCTTAACTAAACAAGGACGAAAGGCTTTTTTCCGCGGTACCACCTAAATTGTCCCCTATGGGGACCAACTCATGAAGCACAATCATGCTTCACCAGCTTGATAACGTACTGGAGACGGCGCCACCTACTTTAACAATGATTTCAGTGTGCTGCTAAAAGGGTTTTTCAATAATCCAGGGTCTGCCGCCTTCCCACTATCGCCGGCTCACTTCAAGAGATAGATTATCTACTCGTCTTTTTCACTGCATTTAGTTTAATATTAATTTAACAAAACTATTAATTAAAAGCAAGTCTAAAATAAACGCAGCCGCACTAATCAACTAAAAATGACTTGTCTGTTATAATGAGTAAAAATAAAGGACGAGGAGTAAATTATGGTAAGTTTTTATCTTATTTTAGATGCCGTGTTGCTCTGCTATACCTGCTATAGCTGGTATTGGCAGGCTAATATTGACTTAAAAGGACAATATCGAACTTCTTCAGTAATTTGGATGGTAATTTTAATTTGGGCCGGTTTTGTTTGGCAATTTATTCAAAAAGGTGACCCCGGCCTAGGGGTCTTTTTGGCAATTTTTCTAATGATTGGGCTACTTGACGGCTTTACTGGTTTTGCGCCTAAGCGGGCCGTGGTATCAGGGTATTTTCGTCGGACCGTGCCCTATACTGAAATCATGATGGTAACTTTGATTAAAGTGCCCAATCCAAAGAAAGAAATGGTTATTTGCATCCTCACGACACAGAAAAACAAGCAGTATTATCTCCGCTTTACTCATGGTGTTACCCAGATTATTGGAGCAATTAAAGAACACATTCACCACGATATTAAAATAGAAGTCCAAGACATTTTATAAAAGTCCGTAGTCTGACCAGTTAGGGCTAAAGCAAAAATCAGTTGACTAAAAGCGGCAGATACTATAAGATGAGTTTTGTAACCGCTTTAAATATGGTATTACTGCGCCGTCAAACTGATAAAGAGAGTCTATAAAATCCCGCTACTAGAATATGCGCTAGCACCATAAACGGAGCCAGATGATGCGAAAAAACCTTACAAAATCACTACCTACGTCCTCGGATGTTTACTGGTACCTACACTGCTCTGCTTGATCAATGCCAGCAAAAATCCGGCTACTCCGACTCCTAGAGGGGACTTTGATAATAATGTCAATCCCCCCAATAATGTTCATGTTGCGGTGAACGTACATGAACATCAGGATTACATATTTTACTTTAATGGCGCTGAATTCGACCGGGGTACATACAAGAGAGCAATAGCTGACCCAAACAATGGTAAATTCAAACATGAGACCGATAAGCGTGCAAGCGATAATGCATATGTCTTAAAGCCCCAAAAGGGCCGTGGCGGCATTTTGGTCGTTACAAATAAAAAATCATATTTGTATTACCCCAAGTTAAGAGACCAGGTGATTGTTGTTGAGAAAACCTCGGATGTGCCAACAACGATAGGAGAATCGAAGTAATTTCATACGAATACCTAGAGAAGTAACGATGGGAAAATTCAATAGGAGTTAGATAAAGAAAGCCAGTAGTAAACGCTTTAAAACAAGTAAAATTGCATATAATATGGAAAGTGTGATAAATATGCGTAATAATGACTTTAATGATGTTGTTCAAAACCGTCATTCTGTCCGAAATTTTGACCGGACAGTTAAAATTCCACGGTTTGAGTTTAAACAGATGATTGAAGAGACAATTACTGCTCCCTCGGCCTGTAATTTGCAGGCTTGGCACTTTGAAATTGCAGATACAGCAGCCAGTTTAGCTAGGGTAAAAAAATACATGATGAAATTCAATTATCCGCAAGTGGATTCCTGTGCAGCTATTGTACAGCTTTTTGGTTATAGTGATGCTTATAAGGCTTACCGCAAAATGTGGACCAAAACTTATGAAGAGGGACATATCACTAAAGAAAAACTGGACGAAGTATTGAGTACTTTTTTGCCGCTCTATGAGAATGGGTCAAGACAAATGCGAGCAATGGATGCCATTATTGATAGTTCGTTGGCGGCAATGCAGTTTATGTTAGTAGCACGTAATCATGGTTATGATACTAACCCAATTGCTGGTTATGATGCTAATCAAGTTCCTGCCACTTTCGGCCTTGATCCAGAGCTCTATGTTCCGGTTATGGCAATTGCAATTGGCAAAAGCACAAAACAGATGAATGATGCAGTTAAGACAGTTCGTTATCCAGTTGAGCAAAATTATCATTTCGCAGATTAAGGTCCACGATTGACATCAGTAAAAAAGACTTCCAATCATTGGGAGTCTTTTTTAGAGAATTGGTGAGAGCATTCTTGAGAAGCTCTGAAGCGTCTTGAGCCAGCGACTTTGCTGGGCAATTGCTTGCGGCGTTAACAAAGTTGAATCCTTCATGTCTGCTTCAAAAGAGCGGGCGACCTCGCCAGTAAAGTCACGGTCATAGAAAACAGCAATATCTTCGAAGTTGAGATCATAAGAGCGGTAATCCTGATTCATTGAACCGACTGTTGAAAAGTTATCGTCCACCACAATGGTTTTGGCATGGATGAAGCCCTTGTTGTAGATATAGATCTTGACGCCATAACGTGACAATTCATTGGCATACCACTGTGTTGCCCGATAAATGAAAGGATGGTCAGGCTTACATGGGATCATGATGCGAAGGTCGACCCCCGACATGGCCATAGTAAGCATTGTAGCAAACATGGCGTCGTCAGGAATCAAATACGGGGTTTGAATCCAGACCCGCTTCTTGGCCATGGCCATCAACCGCATGACGCCGTTGCGCATGTTGGCATTATAATGGTCCGGCCCGTCAGAAACAATTTGAGTTGCGACATCACCAGGATGAATGTCGTTTTCGTCAAGATTAGGAAAGAGTAGCTGATTAAAGGTGATAATCTGCTCTTCCTTCTGGACCGAGGCATTCCAATCCATAACAAAACGCTCTTGCAAGAGCAGTGAGGCCGAACCAACAATTCTAACCTGACTGTCGCGCCAGTAGCCAAACTTCTTTTTTCGGCTCAGATACTGGTCCCCAATGTTGAAGCCGCCGGTCCACGAGGTTTTGCCATCAACGATGACAATTTTGCGGTGGAGGTGGTAGTTGATACGGTATCTAGTGATCATATTACGTGAGGTGATGAAGGGTAAGACTTGACCGCCTGCCTTACGTAGCTGATTGAACCAAGTTTTGGTGGCTCCCATCGAGCCCCAAGCATCATAAAGTACACGGACATTAACCCCCTCCTTAGCCTTATTAATTAACAGGTCAAGGAATTCATTGCCAATCTGGTCATTATAAAAAGTATAAAATTCAATGTTGACCGTTTGCTGGGCGTTTTTAATGTCACGCATCATATCCTGAAACATTGGCTGCCCATCGGTGTAGAGCTTGACGTGGTTGTTTTTGCTTAAGGGCGAATCACCGTTATGATCGAAAAAATGCACGACCATTTTAGCTTGATTGGAGGTATCAGAGGTGCTGATCTTTTTTGGGGCCTTGGTAATTGATTTTTGGACGTTACGCAAGCCAATGTGGTGTTGCTTATTAATAGCAAAAATATTTTCTTGCGAGATTCCCCGTCCAAAAAAGCCGTAAAGAATCAGGCCAATTACTGGCAGAACTAGCAGAATGATTAACCAAGCCCAGGTCGTTGAAACAGAACGGCGCCTGTGAAAGACAATGTAGAAAGCTAAAATGGTGTTAGTGATGATAATGATGCGGATGATGTCGTGAAGGATGATCACTGCTTACCTCCAAAAAGATTGATTATTTTGATAATCCGATGAACTCGTCAATAATGTTAATCACAAATGGGTTGTCATGCATCCAGCTGTGCTCAGCATACTTTTGCCCCCGAATTTCTACTTCATGGTAGGAATTAGCATTAGGTGCTAGAATATAGCGAATGCTTTTGGCGGAAGTAACAGAGATGAACTTGTCACTATTAGTGTTATCCAAAACATTGCCATAAATGTTGAGAATGGCAATATTGGGGTTGAAACGCTTGCGGTAAAGCAACAAGTAAAAGTAGTGCGGGTAGACTACAGTCGGACGGCCGTTTTGGTTGAAGCCATTGACGTTGGGGATATCTCCCATGTAAGTTGTGCCATTGAAGGGTCCAGCAACGAAAGCACACTTGGTTAGTCGCGGGAAGTTTGCTTTGCGAGCGGTGCGCATTTCCGTGCGGACAATGCAGGGGCAAGCCAGCGAATGGGCAACTGCAGCGTAGTTTTTGAAGTGATACCGGTTAGCCAAAAAGGGTAAAACAAAACTTAAGTAATAGTCAATCGTGTAAACGTTGACTAGGCGCTGGCGAAAGATGACCTGAACAATTGGATTAGGATCACCGGTCCAGGTACCCTCAAGCTTGAAGTTGCCGAGCAAGTCGGCAGTTACTTTAAGAAACTGGGTAGATCCCTTATCTTTTAGCGCCTGTTTGACCATTGCATTGGTAGTATAATCACCGCCGCGGAAGCCGTGGAAGTAGATAATGGGGACCTGGGCGAAGTCGCCGTGCTTGTCCTCGATGGTAGCCTGGTCGGTGACTGTCTTCTTAGGATGGAAACGGAGAAAAGCCCGCAGCGGAACAAAGGTAGCTAACGCAGCTAAAAAGAGCATATTGAACTGGCTGGGTTCTTTTGATAAATTGTGTTTGCGGTTTTTTTCCGCTTCTTCCTTATATTTTTTGGTATTGAAGAACATAATGGCCGCCTTAAAATTAAACTACTTGTATTTTAACATTGACGAGAACTTTTTAGGGAATAGAGGTACGGATGAAATTTTATGCAGTTAGAAAGGGCCGTAAACCAGGTGTTTATCGCACTTGGGCAGCGGCCAAAGAGCAAGTTGAGGGTTTTTCTGGAGCAGAGTATAAGTCATTTACCAAGGTAACCGATGCTACTGAATACCTGAATTGGAATCAGCGAAAAATCAACCAAGTTTTTCAAAAAGATGAAGAAGCATTAGAGCGAGCAATTGCCAAAATCCAGCAAACGAGCCGTACAGTTAACCAAGTTAGTCAAGATCAGGCAGGGCGCCGCGAACCAGCTGCTAAAAAAAGCAAGCCAGGTGGTTATTTTGCTACGACTTATACCGATGGCGGCACCCGTAACACGGGGAATTACAAGGGCGGGCACGTCCGCACCACGGATAAAGCGGCCTGGGCCTACCTGATCGAATGGCAGGATCACGGGCAGCAGCAGACAGTCCATGATGCCAATGGTGAATTGGGTGCAACTAACAATAAGATGGAGTTGACTGCCCTAATTGAAGCACTAAAAAAATTACTGGAATTGGGTTTTAACCAAAAACCCTTACTGTTTGTGCTTGACTCGCAGTATGTGCTAAATCCGATTACCAAGGGTTGGCTTAAGGGTTGGAAAAAACGGGGTTGGAAAAAAAGCACCCCAGGCGAAATTGCAAACCTGGAGTGCTGGCAAAAATTAGATCAACTACTTGAGCAATTTTCACAAAGTCACTTTGAGTGGACCAAGGGTCATGCCAATAATCGTGGTAACGAGTATGTTGACCATGCCCTGAATGAGGTTATGGATCAGATGTGAATCAACCGATGCGAATGACTGCAGATCCACCAAAGAGGTGACTGAAAAAGTCGGTAATATTGTGCCAAGCTTGCTGGAACCAGTTACGGTTTTCCGTAGTATTGATTTTAGCAAAAATATCCTTGGCGTTCTTTTCGATATTTTTAGAAAGCGTGGCGGCTTGGTCCTTAAAGCGGTGGTCTTTCAAAGCACCGGAGTCACGGATTTCAATCATAAAGTTAACGATTTCTTGTTTTTGGTTAGTGGTAATCACGTCACCGAGGTGGTTGATGTTGATTTGGTTATTCACAATGGTTTGGATTTGACTATTGGAAATATTGTTGCCAATTTTACCCATGTCTTGCTTGGCACCAGCCACTGCGTTATTCAATTGGGCGTCACTATAGCCATCTTTGTCCTGGTTTTCCTTGGTGATTTTGCTCAAAGCACCCATTTCATCTTGAGCAGCATTAACCTGGTCTTGATTTAAGTGTTCGCCCGTTTTACCGTATGCTGCATAAACGCTGGCCAGAGCACCAGAACCATCAATCGGAACGGCACTGGTCACGTAGATATTGGCATCAGTAATGCCGGCAGTTAAGGCAGCATTTTTGTATTGGTTGGCAGTGATGGTGGTAATGTTGTTGTGGCTCTGGTAATTTAAAATTTGAACATTGATTCCGCTGCCAGCAGCGGTTTTTTGAATCATGGCACTGGACCAAACACCAGAAGTGGTGGTAAAGTTGGCGCCCGAAGGGTTGAGATATTTGACTAGATCAGCACCAGTGATAGTAGTAGTCTGGTAACTATCGCCGTTCAGGGATGCGGCTAGCGTCTGCACGGTGCCACTTTTTTGTCCTGCTGTTAGTGATGTGCCCAGGCAAACAATGGGCAGGTCGTCTGCCTTGCTGGTCTGCCCGGATAAGGTGAGCGCGGTTGCCGAAAAGAGGACGGCAAGCAGCACTAGAATAACTTTGTTTCTTTTCATAAAGATGGTTAACTCCTTTTACGATAATGATTAATTATACTAAAGACAGCTTGGAAAAGTTCACTAATGAGGTCTTTGTTTTTTGGTTTTATGTTATTTTTAAGAATTATGATGGTATAATATAGAATTAGCAGAGGAGAGATGAAATGATTCAGCAACCTGAATTGACGGTTATCATGCCAGTTTATAACCTTGAAAAGTACCTGGGTCGAGCTTTGGACCACTTAGCTAAGCAAGACAATGCCAACTTTAAGTTATTAATTGTCAATGATGGCTCAACGGACAATACCAGAAAAGTAGCAGAGAGCTACCGTGATCAGTTCCGTTATTTTAAAATCATTAATAAAACAAATGGTGGGTTGTCAGATGCCCGTAATGTCGGTCTGGCTCACGTGGATACTCCATATTTTACTTTTCATGATGGAGATGATTGGGTTGCCCCCAGCTACACGGATTTCTTTGTGCGGGCCTTTCATGAACATCCAGACGCTGCCATGGTTTCGTGTGGTTTTTGGATAGATTATGAGAATAAGGAAGGCTCAGTACAGGTTGGCAGAAAAGTTGCTTGTGGAATGAAGCGTAAGGCGAGTGCGTATCGCTTAATTGTCAACTTTGTAGGCTCACTATTTAACAACCGGATTTGCCCTTCTCCCGTTAAAGGCTATACCTGGAATAAGGGTTATCGACTTGCAATTGTGCAGCAAAACCACCTATCTTTCATGAAAAATTTAGCTTTTATGGAAGATCAAATTTTCACTGTCCAATATTTAGCTGCAAGTAGCGGTTTTTATTGTGATAATCAGCCGCTATATCATTACTGGCAGCGTAAGGACAGTATGGTTCATAACTATAGCCTAAAAATGATTCCAGATAATTTTAAAACTAATTACATTGTGGGTAAAATTATCCTGAAAGATCTGTGGCAAGAACGCAGAAAGAAGAAACCTATTTCAGAGCAAGAACTTGCTGAGGTCACTGAGAGGAACCAGCAATGATTGAAAAAGTTAATGGGACCGAGCTTTATTACAGTAAACTAGGTAAGGGCCAGCCACTGTTATTGTTGCACGGCCACCACTTGGATGGTGGCATGTTTGATAAGATTGTTGCGCCCTTGGCCCTGTATTACACAGTTTATGTGCTCGATATGCGAGGCCATGGACTTAGTCGGGGCGAGAGTGCTCAACACTATCAGACTGAAGTTGCCGACCTGGCTGCTTTCGTTAAGCAGGTGGGGATTAGGGGCTGTTACTGTTTTGGTTTTGATGCTGGCGGCCTTGTTGCAATGATGCTAGCCAGTCAGGACCAGCAGATTTTCAAAAAGTTGATGGTTGCTGGTGTTTTTGTCAATGGAAATGGTATTAGACCGTACCACTACTTAACTGAAGGCTTTTTGCGCTTTCTGCAGATGAACCGTGATAGCCAGGTCGAATTAACTGAAAGTTTTATGTCAGTTGATAGTTTGAAGGCAATTGCAATTCCAACCTACTGTGTTGTCGGCGAAAAAGACTGGGTTAAGGTTGAGCATGTGCGCTGGTACAGCCAGATCATGCTGCATGGCCAGCTGCTGATTATGCCCCGTCAAAAGCATGACAGCTACGTAGTCGATAGTTTTAAGCTATTGGATTTAATGGAAGAATTTTTTAAATAAAAAAGTTTCAAAAACGCTGAACAAAAGCTAGATTAAAATTATGATTTGATACAGGAATGTTTTTTCGGATTTTTAAGTGAATTTCCCACTTTTTTCAACATTGGGGGCTTTTTTTGTTTATAATAGATGAGAAAGAATTATTTTAATAAAGAGGTAGCTATGAACAAAGAAGAAATTCTTCAATTGTTGCATCCAATGAAAGTGATTGGACTGGGCGGAAATCCCGCGTTAAACGAGAAAATTGCCACTATTTTGAAAAAACCACTGATTGAAACTGCGGTGCAGCATTTTAGTGACGGTGAGATTCAAGTTAACATTGGTGAGAGCGTCAGGGGCTGTGACGTCTTTGTTATTCAATCAATTCAAGACCCAGTGAATGAAAACTTTATGGAACTAGAAATAGTACTGGATGCATTGCATCGGGCCTCAGCGCATCGGATTAATGTGGTGGTACCATATCTAGCCTATTCCCGTTCAGATACCAAAACCAGATCACGTGAGCCAATTACAGGTAAGTTGGTTGCTAACTTGTTGCAAATTACCGGCATGGACCACTTAATTGTACTCGACTTGCATGCTGCCCAAATACAGGGCTTTTACAATGTTCCAGTTGACCATTTGCATGCAATGCCGCTCTTAGCTCAATATTTTCTCGATAATGGAATTGCTACCAAAGAAGACGATAACATTGTCGTAGTTTCACCGGATCATTCTGGTGCTAAGCTGGCACGTAACTTTGGGCAGTTCTTTAATGCTCCGATTGCAATTGTGGATCAGCGTCATGCGCGTTATGATGCCGATGTTCATGACATGATTGGTAACGTCAAGGGCAAGAAATGTATCATTGTTGATGACTTAATTGATACAGGCTCACGCATTTCTTCTTCCACCAAGTCAGTTTTGGCTGCAGGCGCCGAAAAGGTTTACGTTGCGGCTACGCACGCCCTGTTATCGCAAAATGCTACTGAGATTCTCAATGGGTTGCCCATTGAACAAATTGTGGTTACCGATACAATCAAGCATAACCGCTATCCTGATCGCATGGTCCGCATCTCAGTTGACTTACTTTTAGCGCGCGGCATTAACTATGTCTATAATGACCGTTCGATGCACTTACTGAGCGAAAGTGAACTAAAATAAGCAAATTACCAATAACCTAATAAAAATTTAAAAGGATAAATGCTCTAATGAGTGAAATCTATTCGTTATTTTTCGTTGATTTATCCAGTGGCATTGGTATGATAAAATAAAATCGTATATAAAAACGGAGAAATAACTATGGCTCGACGGAAAAACTATAAAAGAAGACGAATTATCTTGGGTAACACGCTCTCGTTGATTAGAGAAAATGGATTAGATAATGTCTCTTTCCAGATGATTGCGGAGAAATCTGGAATTTCAAAATCGTTGTTGCAATCATACTATCCATATAAGGCAAAATTAATTGATGATGTTGTGCGCAATATCCTCAATACTCTGGACGGAGAAGTTAAAAAGCTCAATTATCGTGATGGTGACAAAGTTTGCGCCCGGACCAAGGCTTTCATCTATACAATTGCGAAGCTCGGAATTTATGATCAGGGCTTGAAGCGGATCATTACCGAAGTTTTTAGCAGTAACGAAACTCTTGATATCTGGAGCGGGATGCTGAATGGTTGGATTAAGGAAAATCAGATTTTTGATAGCTCCTTCTTTGACCTCAATGATGTACAGCACGGTATTGCTTTTGTGGTTACTGGAGCAGGCCGCCTGTTTTATGATCGCAAAGAGTTTGATTTGAATGCGGAACAGCTGGCAGACTATGCTACTAGCTCTTTGATGTATAGTTTTCTGCATTCTGCCCCAAAGCAAATCGACCAAGCACTTAAAGACGGACATGAAATTATTTCTGTGATTGACATCAAAGATATTCATCATGCAATTGATACAATGTTTGATGAAGACAAGGAAATTGTCTGTTAGGAAGGAAGAATATGGCAAATGGCGTGCGGGATGGCTTACACAGAGTGAGTCAGGAGCAGAACAGCCAATACAAAACAACCCTAACTTTTCTTATTTACTTACTTGTTACGCTGCTGATGATAACGGCAACTTTTCTTAATCCGCCATTTATGAAGAGGCAGATTAGGACAAGTAATAACGAAGCTGTAGTTGTGAGACAAGTCAACAAGCATTTTAACACTTTGGCTAATACGATTGGTGCCAGTCAAAGTAGTAATGCTAACTTGCTGACTTCTAAGCAAACACAGCCGATTGCTGATCATATTATTGACTATGCTTTGGGTTTTCCCTGGATAAAGGTTAATAACACTAAGCTGGCGAGACAGATTTTGCATGACATTAACCTTTATATTGACCAGGGCTCGTCAAGTGACGCGCAATTAGTGCAGGAAAAATTGAAAGAGCAGGGAAGTAATGCCTTGTACGAGGTAGTCGATGCCTTTAGTTTAAATACTATGATGATTGGTGGTAATATCGCGTTTATCCTCTTGCTTGGCAACTTGACGATAATTGTGATGGTTGCCCTGAGCCTAAAATCGTTGCTGAGTGAAATGCGCATGGTGATGAACGGTAAAAGATTGCTCCATAATATCACGGCGGCTGGGATGTGGGCTGGCTTTTGGGTGATTCTCATTGCCGGTCTGTTGGCCCTTTTTCCAGTTATCTTTAACATTACGGGCTTGGCGGTGCTAGGTTACGTATTGGAAATTGCTAGCAGCATTTTCTTAGACTTTGTCATTGTCGGTGTCATCTTATATATTGTAATGGCAATTCCATGGGAGATTAGCTCGCCGAATAATTAACTAAAAAACCCCTCTAGCATTAAGGCTAGGGGGTTTTTTAGTTGCCGCTAGGTGATTTTAGGTTGTAAATTTTTATGCTTGAAGATAGTGACCAAGTTCTGCAAGGCTGGTGAAGTCTCTACGGAGTGCCTAGTTGCAATAAAGAAAATCAAGTTGAGGATACTACTGTCCAAAGGAAAAAGGTTGATTGGAGTCTGGGCAATCCGCTTGATAATACTGGCTGAGGAAATAGTTAGCCCAATGCCATGGATGGCCAGATTAGTCGCTGTGATCACACTCTTGGATTCCATGACAATGTTGCCCTCAATTCTTAAGCGCTGAAAGAGACCATTAACCTGGTGTCTGACTGCCGAACCAGCTGCACTCAAGACCAGTGGTTCTTGTAACAAGTCTCTCAAATTGAGCTCGCCTGGATCAAGAATAAAGCGTCCCGCTTGATAATACGGGGAAGCGGGCGAGATTACGACGTAATAGCGTTCCCCGCCATTGATTACAACATCAAGACTGGAGTTAATGGCCTCTGGAGTTTGTCCAATGTAACAATCAATTTCCCCATTTAGTAACCTTTTTTCGCTTTCTCGCGGAAAATCCTCAACTAATTGGATGCTGACTTGCGGATTATTTTGCAGAAATTGGGGCAGGAGTTCCGGTAGCAGGTAAGTACCCAAGCTTTCTAGGATACCAATGCGGATAACTTGTTGCTTCGGGTTAGTGTATGAAGCAAGGCGACGATTTAGTTGTTGCTTGTCATAGGAGATGCTTTCGAGGTAGTGGTAATAGATTAAGCCGGCTGGAGTTAAGGTATAAGGCGGTTTACTACGCTCAATTATTTTGACGCCAAGATTGCGCTCAATCCGGCCAATTAGTTGGGTAAGATATGGTTGCGAGATAAAAAGCTCTTTAGCCGCTCTGGTAAAGCTGCTCTCTTTGAGCAAGACATCTAAGAAATGCTGCAATTCTTCTGGATTGTTCATAATAACTCCATTTCTAAGCTGATGTTGTTGGTTTAAGGTTTAAATTTACTTTCTTAAATATACAAAAAAACTGATAATTCTGGCAAATATGATTGGCAAAAAATATCAGTTTTTAACTTCTAAAAGTGGCTTAGATTGACCGTGATGCTGGTTTACCCAAAATTACTGTAGCGGTCTTAGTACCAACCCAAACAGCAACAAAGGAAGCAAGATATGAAATAATAAAGAAAATTAGCCAATCATGTGTCCAACCGTTAATCCAGGTTTGCATCCGGATTGACTGGGGAATTTCAGCGTTATAGAAAATACTCTGGCCACTACAAATCAAGGTATTGAAAGTGTTCAAAATAGCGGAAGGGATGATAGCCTGGACCAGCTTAAAGCTCAAGGTTCCTGGCTTCAAGCCTAATAATTGGGCAAAGCGGTCACCCCAACTGTTATATGGAATGAAAAGACTAACAACGAAGACAATAAAGAAAATTTCTGCCCAGAGCTTGAATAAAACTGTCCAGGTCAAGCCAAGTTGGTCAACCAGGATAACAGCAATTGCCATGATGAAGCCCATCACTAGAGCTAAAATGGCGGTAATAATAGTGCCGAAGTGGCTTTTTAAAAACATGGTTTGTTCCTTTCTTAAAGCTTAATTTTGGGAAGCTGCGCTAGCTGCATCTAGGTCCTGGCTTTCTTCATAAGCGGTGTTAGCAGCAATCCGGCCGAAGGTGAAGATATCGGCAAGTGAGTTACCCCCCAAACGGTTACCGGCATGAAGCCCGCCGGCATTTTCACCGGCTGAGTAGAGGCCGCTAATGATTTGTCCCGCTGGGTTCAAAACTCGGGCCTGGGGATCAATGGTCAGCCCGCCCATGGTGTGGTGGATGGCTGGCTTTCTTGGTGTGGCATAGAAAGGTGCAACTTCGCACTTAAGACCAAAGACGTTCTTGTGGAATTCAGGATCATTTTTTTGGTCGACAGCGTGGTTGTAAGTTTTAATGGTTTTAACTAAAGTGTCTGGATCCATACCTGCTTTTTGAGCTAGTTCTGTGAGTGTGTCTGCCTTGAGTAAGGAACCAGCCTTGACTTGGGCATCAATTGCTGCCTGACTAGTATTATAGGCAGTTTCCTTAATCTGATCGTCAGCAATCAGGTAGAATAAGCCCCCATTGTCAATCGCTGCCTTGGCCAAGGTATCTCGTTCGGCAAACTCGTTGACGAAGCGTTGGCCCTTTTGGTTGACCATGATGAAGTTGGCTGGAGGTGTTTGTAGTCCGGTAAATAATTCCCCCGTCTGCGGATCAGAAACGGGCATTAACTGAATAAAGCCCATGCCGAACAAGTCAGCGCCAGCCTCAAGCCCTAGTCGAATACCATCGCCAGTGATTGCAGGGGAATTGGTGGTAGCAATGTCGTCAGCAATGCTGGTCCAGTACGTATTGAACTTTTGGACCATCTTGGTGTTAGCGCCAAAGCCGCCGGCCGTTAAAATCACTGCCTTGGCGTGGACAGTTAACATACTACCGTCAGCGCGGGTGGCAATTACGCCGCAGACCTTGTCGTGCTCAATAATTAAGTGCTCAGCTTGAGTTTCCAGGTGTGGTTCGACGCCATGATTTTTCACCCAATCGCCCAAGATATGAATGTAGGCATAACCCATCGGTTCTACCGGTTTGTGCCCGCGCCGCCAGAGTCCGCCCACCGGCTCGGTAACCTCACTATTATCAAACTTAACGCCTAAATCCGTCAGCCACTTAACCGAGTTCAGAGCGTTGGTAACTAACTCATGGACCAAGTTATACTTGCCGTGAATTTCATTACCTTTTAAGTCGGTGCGCTTTCCGCCAAGATAGGTTTGGATTTCGTGCAAGAGGGTGGAATCAAATAAGTGGTCTGCCCCAGTTGCCACATAATCCTTGATTTGTGCCTGCAACTGCTCAAAGTCTTCCTGGTATTCTGGGTCAATCTGATCGAGCGGCAGTGCTGCTAGTTCCTCCAAAGTTTCTTTTTCACCAGGCAGAGCCGCGAACTTGCCCTGCCACTCTGGATCAGCTGCATTCAGAGGACCACCAGCCCGGCTTGTGTTGCCGCCAACTTGTGGGTATTTTTCAAGGATGACGACCTGTTCACCGTGTTGAATAGAGCGCACCGCTGCAGCCAGGCCAGCACCACCGGCACCAACAATAACCACATCAGTGGTTATCACTTCGTCTTGCTGTTGAGCAACGGCCGGTTTTGGCCGGTGCTTCCAAGCGGCAGCATCACCACCGGCTTGGGTAATTGCAGCGGCTACACCAGCGATCACGCCGTGGCTAGAAATGGTGGCACCGCTGACCGCATCAAGGTTGAGCGTTTGGTTGGCGACAATCTCTTGGGGGAGTCGGTGAAAAACCTCATCCGCCACGCCCTTAGTCTCGCTAGCTGAATCAACCGTGATCTTAGTAATTTTATTATCATTAATTTCCACCGTCATCGGCATGGCTTCAGATCCGTGTCCCATCGCCTTGACATTGTATTGACCACTTTTTAGTTCCATTTTTTACTACCTCGCTAATGTTTGTTTTAAATCCTTTTGAAAATAGCATAGCGCTTACAGCTGGGGCGAATCAAATAGTTTTTTTGCAATTTTTAAATAACAAAATTGCTATAACTAGATTTTTTACAACACTGTAGGGATTACTACTATCCTGTATAGTTAGACTAAATTTAGCTTGTTTCTACATAACATAGCCATTAAATTATTGGCGCTTTAAGGCCGGCTCGATGAGGTTTTAACCGGATCCGAAAATTATTTGCTAAAAATTAGTGAATTTGTAATTTTTCTGCTAGTAAATGCCGTATAATAAAAAAAGCTAAAACATATGAGGTAGAAACAATGACTAGGAAAACACAGGTTGGTCTTATTTTTGGTGGTAATTCATCTGAGTATGAAGTTTCAATTATGTCGGGCCACAACATTTATAGTGCGATCGATAAAAACAAGTTTGAAGTTCATCCGATTTGGATTACTAATTCAGGCTATATTGCTAGCGAAGAGGATGCATTCAAGGTACTTGAAAATCCGCAGTACACGGTTAAAAATCCCCATCAGGCAGCTAATATCGCCAACTTGGTGGAGTTAGCCAACTTGGCTGAAATTGATGTTTTCTTTCCGATTGTTCACGGCAATCTAGGCGAAGATGGCAGTTTGCAAGGCCTTTTTCGCGTGCTGGACAAGGCCTTTGTCGGTGATGATGTATTGTCTGCCGCGGTAACGATGGATAAGGAATTCACTAAAATTCTGGCCCAACGAGTTGGTGTGCCTGTAGCGAATTGGATTGCGATTAAACGGTTTGAATATGAAGATCCAAGCAATGATCACGATGCGTATGCTAAAGTTAGTGCCAAATTAGGTAATGACCTCTTTGTTAAGCCTGCTAACCAAGGCTCGTCCGTTGGCGTACACCATGTAACTACTGCCAAGGAGTATGAAGCAGCTTTGGCTGATGCATTTAGATATGACGACAAGGTTTTGGTCGAAGAGACTATCCACGGCACTGAAGTTGAGACTGCGGTGTTGGGCAATGACCAACCGCAAGTTTCAGGGGTGGGTCAAATTATCAACGCTGAGGGTACTTTTTACAGTTATGAAAACAAGTACGATGAAAATTCAACTACAACTTTGCAGATTCCGGCTGCTATTCCGCCCGAGATTGCAGAGCAGGTTAGGACCAATGCCCTGAAAATTTACCAGGTAACAGAGTGTAGTGGGTTTGCGCGAATTGATTCGACGTTGCGTGCAAGCGATCAGAAGGTTATCTTGACCGAGGTCAATGCCCTGCCAGGATTTACTAATATCAGCATGTATCCTAAACTTTTTGAGCAAGTAGGTATTTCCTATACCGCTTTGATTACCAAACTGATTGAATTGGGATTAGAGCGATATGAGCATAAACAGACCTTGTTGCACAAGATTGGTCAATAACAATGGGTGAGGGAGTATTCTTTTATGACTAGTGACAAGCATCATTTTGAAGAATTAACCGCGCCGGCGGCGACTGCCAAAGAGTTGCAGATTAGTGTTGCGACCTTACGTAAGTATTCGCTTATCGTTGAGCGCGTTACCGGTAAAGCAGATTATTACGTCAGAACCAAGCAGAAAGCCCGGTTATACAGCAAGCAAGACTTGCAGGATTTAAAGGACTTTCATCAGTTGGCTCAAGAGCATGGTCTAACCTTGCAAGAGGCGGCCCAGCAAGTTTTTGCAGTTAGTGACCAGAATACAAAAACTGAAGCTGAAGACAAGGGCGCAAAACAGGAAGTAATGTCGACACCGCAAATGACCAAATTGCTTAATGCCTTCCAACAAACAATTGAGCAGCAAAATACGGAACTGGCTAATTTGCACCAGCAGTTAGACCGGATTGAAAAGCAAAATCAAGAACTCCTTGAAAACCAGCAAACTGCCGTTGATTCAGAAAAGTTGGCTGCCCTGCCGGATATTTCGGGGATTGTGAGTGAAACCGGCCTTGAGGCTGAAGTGCCAGTAGAGCGGCCGCTGACTGCAACCGAGAAGCGGGCTCAAGTTATGCAAGACGAACAAAAGCCTAGCGACCAAGTACACGAAGAAATTTTGTCTAAGGCCAAGGAAAATGCTGAAAAAATTGCTAATGACCACCGAACTTTAGCGGATATGCAGGTAGAACCAACAAAGCAGCATTGGTGGCATCGCTTTATTGATATGTAAATGAAAACGACTTTTAATAAAAGTCGTCTTTTTGATGAAATTTAAGTAAATTTTTAAGGAAGTGGACCTACTTTTGGGGTACAGTAAACAGAAGAGATCGGACTGATGAAATGAACAAGATTAAGCATCGCCATTTGCTTGCACTAGTTGTGGCCGTTATTGGACTGGTGTTAACAGCCGGGACTTACTTTGCCACTAATATTTATGTCAAAGATGATGTGGCGGTTATTACCGACAAGACAATCAAAGATACACTGGTGGAAAAAAGTACAGATGTCTATGGTAATAAGGATGAAACCAGAAAACAAGTCTTACACTTAAAGGTCTTATCAGGAGAGCACCAGGGTCGGCACTTTACGACGCAAAACTTTTACTATCCGTCCCAGCTAGTAACGCAAAAATATCGAGCGGGTCAGCGGATTTTTGTTAATATCAAAAAAGGTGAACCCGCCATCCAAAATCCGAAACGAGACTGGGTATTGGTGCTGGCGCTGACCGTTACAGCGGCTTTATTAATTGCCGTTTCAGGCAAAAAAGCGCTCGGTCTAATTGCTTCTATGACGCTGAGCTGGGTGCTCTTCTACCTGGTTATTATGCTGAACATTAAATTAAACGGTTCTTACATTGTCTTACTATTTGGTGTTGCCGATGTGGTCTTCTCCTTCTTCAGTCTACTGCTGGTACAGGGCTTTAATCGCAAGATGCTGGCAACCTGGGCCGCGACCCTGCTGGGGGTGTTTGTGTCGTTTGTTTTGTGTTATGTGATTATGCGCCTGACGGGCGAGTCTGAAATCAAGTATGAGACAGGTGACTATGCTACCCAAGATCCGCGCGGGATCTTCTTAGCCCAAACGCTATTGGGTATACTGGGTGCGGTTATGGATGAGGCAACGGATATCGTTTCCAGTCTGTATGAGTTAGTCCAGACTACGACAGACCTGACTGCCAAGCAATTAATTAATAGTGGGCGGACCATGGGGCAAGAGATCATGGGTCCGCTAATCAATGTTTTAGTGTTGATTTTTATGTCGGAAGCTTTGCCGCAGACAATTATTTATTTGCGCGATAATAACAGCCTTAAATCGGCCTTTGGTTTTACGTTGTCATTAGGGGTCACCCAGAGTGTTATTTCTGCCATTGGGATTGTTTTGACCGTGGTCTTTGCGACGGGTTGCAGTCTTTGGTTTTTGGAAAATAAACCAGCAAAGGTGGGTGAATAAAATGAGCACGTTAACAGCCTTATTAATTGTCCTAGCCGTCTTGATGGCTGTGGTTGGTGGTGAAACTGGAATTCGCAGTTTTTTCAGTGTCTTGATTAATACTTTACTACTAATTTTATTGGCCGTTTTTATTTCTTGGGGAATCAGTATTCCCATTCTCATTCTAATTTTTATTCCGCTAAAGCTGGTGACGATAATCTTCTTAGGTACACATGACTATCTAGTTGCCAAAAATTCCTTTTTTTCGGCATTGTGGATTTGCTTGACGGTCAGTGTACTGATTCTGGGCTTTGAGTGGTTGGCTCAAGCGGCCGGTTTGGGACCGGAGGCCGGTGAAATGCTGGTGGGCTTATCACAGATGCCAGGCCTTAGTTATCCCTTGATTGCAGTTGCGGTGGCAATTTTTTCAATGCTCGGTGCGGTTGCGGAGGCAGCCGTCGCAATGAGTTCGGGTTTGCTTGAAATCAAGAAGCACAAGCCGGAGATTTCGACTGCAGAATTACGGGCAAGTGGAGTTAAGATTGGCGATGACGTTTTGGGCACGGCCATGAATACGATTTTGTTTGGGATGTTTGGCAGCTTCTTATCGCTGTTTTTATGGTATATCCGCTTAAACTATACCTTGGGTGAGGTTTTGAACGAAAAAATGTTTGTTAATGAAGCGCTAATTATCTTGTATTCACTCATTGGTGTATTATTAACAGTACCATTATCAACCGCCTTGATCACAAGAGCAATGGCAAAAAATAAGGTGAAAAAATGAAAGTAACAGATTTAACATTAACTAACTTTAATGGACGTAAGTTCAAGGTTCATACCTACACTTTGGCGACAATTGGTGACTTGGTTACCCCCCAGCATCCACTGGCAATTGTGATTCCAGGTGGCAGCTTCGATCACCTCTCCAAGCGAGAGGGCGAACCCGTTGCACTTGCCTTTAACAATTATGGTTTCAATAGTGTGGTAATGGAATACAACTTGGTGCAGGAAGGAGACATTTACCCTGATGCGGGGCTTGATGTCTTAACGACGATCAAGTATTTCCGCGACCACGCCGCAGAATACCAGATTGATCCAGAAAAGATTGTGACCATTGGCTTCTCAGCTGGCGGCCATGTTGCAAGCTTTGCCAATAGCATGGCTAATGCCGCTGCTTATCAAGAACAGTTTGCCTTTAAGCAAGTAGATGTGTTGCCCAATAAGACCATTTTAGGTTATCCTTTGATTAACTTGGCTAAGTTGGGCTTTGAAGTTCCGGAAGGAGAAGTGGATCTGGTACCGGAGGATGAATTTATTAAAAACAGCTCGTTAGGGGTCACAAGTGACACACCGGCGACCTTCATCTTTCATGCTTGGGATGATCCAATTGTTTTAGTCACTAATACGTTGGAATATGTCACTGCTCTCCATGACCAAAACGTACCGTGCGAGGTTCATCTCTTTAACCGGGGCGGCCATGGTTTTTCGCTTGGCCGCACGGATATGGTCGTTAAGGGACAGGAGTGGCAAGATAATCCGCATGCCGCCCACTGGTTTGACCTGGCCCAAGAATGGCTGGCCAGCGAGTGGCAGTGAGAAAGGTGCACTGATAAATAGTTGAAATCGCAAAAGATAACCGCTGTCCGGTTATCTTTTGTTGCGTGACTAGTGCTAGTTTGAAAATCAATTGGATAAAATAAAACCCACCAGGAAGAATTGTCATTGCCTAGTGGGTTTTTGGTTAATTCATGATGGTATCAACCAGCATAAACGCACCTGAAGTGGTAAATAAAATTGCTGGTGCAAGCTGTTGATGCAATAACCAGGCGATTCCCAAGCCTATCCATGTTAGTGCAAGTGCGGTTTGGACAGGGTAAGTAATAGTTTTTCTTTTCATAATAATGCTCCTGTTTTGTTAATGTACCAGCGTTTGACGATGGTGACTAGGATAATGTAAGCAAGGCAGGTAACTGTCAGTAGGCACCAGAAACTAGCGGGTAAGGGGGACAACTGCAAGAACTGGCCAATTACTGTGAACGGCAGAACGGAACCGAAGACCAAGGCAAGTGAGGTTACCAAGGTGACGAGGCCAGCAGCGCGGCTTTGGATAAAGGGGATTTTTTCCGTGCGCAAAACGTGCAAGACCAGTGTCTGCGTCCAGAGCGACTCGACAAACCAACCGCTATTAAAGAGCTTGATGAAGTTTTGCTGCATAGTTCCTGAGGTTGCTCCGTAGCCATGTCCAATCACGGCTGGACAGATGATAAAATACATTGCTAAATAGGTGGTAATGTCAAAGACGGAACTAGTTGGACCAATATATTTCATGAAACTGGCAATGCTTTTAGCCTCCCATTTGCGCGGAACTTTTAGGTATTCGGGATCCATGTTGTCCCAGGGAATCGAGAGACAGGATAGATCATAGACCAAGTTGAGAAATAGTAATTGCATTGGCTGCATGGGTAGAAAGGGGAGAAATGCGCTGGCACATAAAACCGACAATACGTTACCAAAGTTAGAAGAGCAAGTTGCCTTGATATATTTCATAATATTGCCAAAGGTTTGTCGTCCGACCACAACGCCCCGTTCTAAGATCATTAAATCTTTTTGGAGTAAGACAATCGATGGTGCATCATTAATTCCATCACCTAAGAAGCCGACCACGTGACCATTATCACGGAGAGTCTTAACGATCAGTGCCTTCTGCTCGGGAGAGACTTTGACAAAAACGTTGCTGCTTTCGACTGCCTGACCTAATTCATGTGGACTGAAACTTTGGATGTCCCGTCCAGTGATAATATTGGTGACGTCGAAGCCAATGTTGCGGCACACGGCCTCTGTAACTGGGAGACTATCGCCAGTGATGATTTTAACTTTGGTTCCGTGTTCAGCTAACGCCTTAATGGCTTTGGCCGCGGTGTTTTTGGGTGGATCCAGAAAAGCTAGATATCCTAAGAAGATCATATTAGTTTCATCGGTTGTGGATAATTCATCACCTGCACTTGGCTGAGGATTATTTTTGATGGCCAGACCTAAAACTCGTAACCCGTCCTGATTTAAATCGGCTACCTGCTGCAAAATATTTTTCTTCCAGTCCTTGGTCAGGATTTCTTCTTGGCCGTGTGACAATACGCGATTAGACACTGAGAGCATTTCCTCGATTGCTCCTTTGGTGACCATTTGTACCAATCCATCAGCTGTTTCTACGATTGTGCTCATTCGGCGCCGGGAAAAATCGAAAGGCAATTCATCAATTTTTTCGTATTGCCGATCGTCAATTTTTAGTTCGCTTGCAGCCGCTTTAATAACTGCCTGGTCCATTAAATTTTTCAGGCCAGTTTGAAACCGACTATTTAAATACGCATATTTTAGAACCTGGTCTTCTTCCTGATGATTGACGTTATAATGATACTCTAAAATGATCTTGTCTTGGGTTAAGGTACCAGTTTTATCGGTACACAATACGTCCATGGCTCCAAAATTTTGGATTGAATTAACATTTTTTACAATGGTGCCACCCTTTGACATGCGCAAAGCTCCCCGCACTAAGTTGGTCGTTACAATTACCGGGAGCATTTCGGGGGTCAAGCCTACTGCGGTTGAAAGTCCAAATAACAATGCTTGCCCCCAATCGCCTTTGGTTAGACCATTCAGAATACAGACAATCGGGGCCATCACTGCCATGAAGCGAATGAGTAGCCATGACGTCTTGCTGATTCCCAGGTCAAAGTTAGTGGGGGTGGGTTTATTATTGGTGATGCTTTGGGTAACTTGTCCGAAACGGGTATTTTGTCCAACCGCGATCACTAGACCGGTTGCTGTCCCACTGACGACGTTACTCCCCATAAAGGCGAGTGTCGGATAATCGGTTATGTCTTCATAGCTGCCCTGCTGGTGTTTAGCACGTTTTTCAACGGGGTAACTTTCTCCCGTCAGCGCAGCCTGAGAAATGAACAAGTCCCGAGTGTTGATCAGCCGGATATCAGCCGGAATCATATCACCCGCCGATAGCTTGACTAAGTCACCAACAACTAAGTCTTCGAGCAGAATTTCCTGGAGCTCGCCATCACGATATACATCGGCTTTCACTTTGACCAATAATTGAAGCTTGTCAGCGGCATTGTTGGATTTAACTGTCTGAATTAAGGACATAACCCCACTGGTCAAAACCATGATTGAAATAATGATTGTCCCCGTTAGATCACGATCGGCTGGAGCACTCCAGAGATAATCGGTACAGAATGAGATTATCCCTAACACGGTTAATACAAGCGTAAACGGGGTGACAAAGGCTTGTAAAAATTGGACGGATAAGGGCGTTTTGCGCCGGTAAGCAAGTTTGTTGCTGCCGTACTTTTTACGGTGTTCGGCTAGGTCTTGTCGTCTGAGCCCGCCAGGCCCAGAAGCAAATACCTTTAATGCCAACTGCGGGGCTTGTTGGGCGACTCTGTTGTAATCTTCTGTCTTATACATAATAAAAAAACCTCCTGACAATTAAGTCAAAGAGGTTCCTACAAAAAGCCGCAATTATAAATACAGCAACAAAAATGCCGCGAATAAATCGCGGCTCCCTAAAATAAATCTTGTTATTTTAGCACTACCCGGCGTAAAGACGTCAGTCATTAGCTACTTGGGAAATAACCTTCGTTCGGTTATTTCTGTCCTATACATTGGCGTTTCGCAACGTTTCTGTACAGTAGCTTATGTCCGTGTAGGAGCCTCGTATATTAAATCAACGTTGTGAATTTACCATGCCAATTAGTTAATGTCAAGGAAGAATTATAATTAAATTGAAAATTGCAATTTTAAGTTGAACACCTTACTTGATTTGATAGATGCAATCTAATCTTCTCTTCTCTCATATAATTCATCGGGTGTGTGGTAGGCTAAGATTTTGCGCTGCTTGGGCATCATAGCGGTGCCGTTAACCATGGTATAAAGAAATTTGGCTCCGTTCAAGCTCATATTTCACGGTTGTGGGCGAACAAGTAAGACTAGCGGCAATTTGACGCAGGGACTGGCCCTGCTGGCGCAAGACTTGGATAAGCACGCGGTCTTGCCAAGCAAGATGTTGGCCCTTTTGGTGAGCAGATATGGTAGAATTAAGCGAGTTCATTGGCAACTTCTTTCTAGAATTTGGTGTGTTAATTACATTCTATCAGAGAAGTCCAATGGACTTTTTTTCATTTTCTAATCAGGGCAAGTGTTCAACTTCATTTTACAATTTACCATGATTTTTAAGTTCTTATTTCAATCCACTTGGATTGAAACTAGCAAAAGATAAATCGTTAACTTTTTGACTTAGTCTGGGCGCTCTGTGCCAAACCACTTATGTTTAATTTTGGCTAGTTTACCGGACCTTTTTAAGGTTTTAAGGCCAGCGTTAAGCTTGCGCGATAATTCGCGGTCGGACTTTCTGATCCCAACGACAAAACTTTCATGCTTAAAGTTACCAGCTACCAGTTTGTACCTGGCAGGATTGCGGTCATGGGACAAATAATAGTCGGCGTACGTCCGATCGATTAGTAAACCGTCAATTCTACCCGCGTTCAAGTCCATAAAGGCTTCGTTAAAGCTATCATATAGAACAGGGGTCCGGTTTTGGATGAAGTCTTTCAAGAGCTGGGGTTGTTGTTCGAAGCGATCATAACCGGAAGACCCGTTTTGTACGCCCAGTCTCTTCCCCTTCATGTCGTTAAACCGGCGAATACCCCTTTTTTTGAGGGCGACGATAACTTGGTCATTTTTCATGTAGCTGTTGCTAAAGTTGACTTTTTTAGCTCTTTCAGCCGTCTTGGAATAACCGTTCCAAATCAGGTCAATGGTCTGATTTTGCAACTCGTTTTCCTTCATGGACCAGTCAATCGGTTGAAAGTCGACCTTAACCCCGTATAAGTTAAAGACAGCCCTGGCCAGGTCAACATCAAAGCCCACAATCTGCCCAGCCTTATTCTGGAAACCTAGTGGTACAAATGTATCATCAAGGCCGACAATGACGCGCTTGGTGGCCTTAATGCGCGGCCACTGGTCAGTGTTGGTTTTAGCCCGGCCACAAGCAGTTAGCAGGGGGAAAAGCAAAAATAGCAGTAGCGGTAGCCAAATTTTTTTCTTCTTCATGGTGACCTCCCTTAAATTGCTTCCACTTTCAACATCTCATCGGCGATGTGCTTGGCAAAGTCAAAATCATGGGTCACCACGATTTGTGTAATGCCTTGTTCTTTCAGGGTCAAGATTACCTTTTCCACTTGTTCACGCAGCTCGGGGTCAAGGGCACTGGTCGGCTCATCATAACCGATTACCTTAGGCTTCATGGCTAGGGCCCTAGCCAAGGCAACCCGCTGCTTCTGTCCGCCCGACAGCTGGTAAGGAAACAGTTCTTCCTTGCCAGCTAGCCCCAAATCCGTCAGCAAATTTTGGGCTTGAACAATACTGGCTTTTTTAGACTGCTGTAAAACCAGACGCGGGGCCAGAGTGATGTTTTCGATAACGGATAGGTGGGGGAATAACTGAAAGTCTTGAAAGACAATGCCCACCACTTGATCGGCATTGGCCATTTGCGCGGGGTCGAAGGGCACACCGTCCATCGTTAATTCGCCGGCATCAATCGTTTCCAGTCCGGCCAGGCAGCGCAGCAAAGTTGTTTTTCCGGCACCGGAAGGACCAACAATGGCAAGGATTTCGCCATCCGTAATTTCTAGGTTTAAATTGGCAATAATTTTGCGACCATTAAAGCTTTTAACTAAGTTTTTGATTTTAAGCATGGATCGTCCTCCTACTTGTAATACTGATAGTGCTTTTCTAGTTTTCTTGCTAGAAAGGTCAAACAAGCGGTTAATAGCAAGTAGATGAAACCGACTAAAAAGAGGGGGATTAGGGTAACATCGCGGCTCATGGCAATTTGGCCGGCCCGCAATAAGTCGCCCAAGCCTAAAACGTAAATTAGCGAGGTATCCTTGACGAGGTTAATAACCTCATTGCCGATTGAGGGCAGCACGATCTTGATTACTTGGGGCAGAATAATTTTCGTAATGGTCTGCTTTTTGGTCAAGCGGAGTACTTTGGCCGCTTCATACTGACCCTCTGGAATAGACTGGATGCCCCCACGGAAAATTTCGGCAAAGTAGGCCGCATAGTTGAGAAAAAAGGCAAATAGGGCTGCATCATACCGTTCAAAGACAATGCCCATTAACGGTAGACCATAAAAGACAAAAATCAATTGGAGCAATAAAGGGGTCCCGCGCATTAACCAAATATAAAAATTGATTAGCCAGCGCAGAGGCTTAACCCTTGTCAGTAGGGCAAAAGAAAGCAATATCCCGAGCGGAACGGAGCTTAAAAAGGTAAAGCAAAATACTTTCAGGGTCATTCCAACACCATTAAACAAGGCTGGAAAAATTTCTAGAGCATAGTTCATTTAATTTCTCCTTAAAACAAAAAAGTCCTTTAGCTCTAAGAGCTAAAGGACGAATAACCGTGGTTCCACCTTTGTTCGCTATTGCCTCGCGACAATAACCTCAAGAAGTCTAGCAACTTCTACAGCGCTAACGGGCCAGCCCGTCCCCTCTTACTAACTTTCAAAGGAGATACTTCCAGATGTGATTCACTTTATTCTTCTGCCTTTTTCCATCAACCAAAGGTTCTCTGTTCTAGAATAAAATAAAGCTACTCTTCTGTTCAAAGTAGTTAATTTTTATCTATGTTACCTGATTATCCGATATTTTAAAAGACCTGTTTTTTTCAGGGAGATTAATTACCAAAAAATCAACTTTTTTCAGCTCATGTCTTGCAATTATTTTATAAAGGTATATAATACGCATATTTACATCGAAAGAAGGGACATGGTTTTGAAGTTGACCAAGATAAAAATTTTAACAGCGGTAAACGGTTTATTAACTTTGAGTAGTCTAATCATGTTATTCTTTGGATTATGCAATCAAGTTAATGAGCCCCATCGTCTGCTTAATGAAAGCCAGACGTTTACATTGAACGGCAACAGCATGATGATTATGGGTGCGGTGGTTGCATTTACCGTATTTGGCTTAGCCTTTTTTGCTACTTGGCTGCGATGTGGACGCGTGAAGGCCCACTTGTCTCACCACTAGTATTAAGTTAAGAAACTGTGCTTTAGGATAAAGCACAGTTTTTTGGTGGACAAAGTAGAGTCTGGGGTAAAAATCAAAGCTAATCAAAAAGACTGATAAATCACGGTAATAAACGGTGATTTATTAGTCTTTTTAAATTATGGAATTTTTTAGTTTAAGTTAAGGAGCATTTTTTCCAGATTTTGCATGATCGTATTCAGTTAACGCTCAAGTGCTGGTGTCGGTACGAATTTTTGGGCAATCGTCTTACCCAGCCAAACACCAATAAATGAAGCAAAATAAGAAACGATGAAACAGGGCAACCAGGCCTTGGCGCAACTTTGCAGATAGACCGTCATTCTAGCGGCTTTCGGAATAGCATCATGGTAAAAAATGCTGGTGCCGGTACAAATCAAGGTATTGCAGCTGTTTAAAACGATAGAAGGGATGAGTGCTTGAAGCAACTTAAAAAGTGGGCTGTCCGTTTGGACGGGGAACAAGTTAGCAAACCAATCGCCCCAAGCGTTATAGGGCACGAATAAACTGACCACAAAAACAATTAAGTTTATTTCAGCTGTAAGTTCAAATAAGTTGACCCAGTTAAAGGGGAGGGCATTTAAAACAATGATAAACATGGCCATCACGAGTCCCATGAAGAGGGCTAAGACAGAGGTTAGAACGGTCCCAAAGTGACTTTTATAAAACATCAGTTGGCTCCTAATTATTGAGGTATTGAACAGCATGTTCTGCTGCCATCCGCCCTGAATTCCAGGCAAAAGCACAGGTTACGCCCTCAACGTCCGAGTATGAATTATCATACATCCCAGTAGCATTGGCGCCAACAACATAGACACCTGGAATAACTTGCTCATTTTCACCAATTGCCCGACAATTTTCATCAATTTCGATGCCACCAATTGTTCCTAGAACAGCTGAGCGGACTTTAATGGCATAAAATGGTCCGTGGTCAACCCCAAATTGCAAGAGGACCTTGTCCTTGTTGAATTCTGGGTCATACTGATTGGCGATTGCTTCGTTGTAACGTGCTACCGTACTTTCCAAGTTACTTACGGGTACGCCCATTTGTTGGGCTAATTCCGTTAAGTCATTGGCTTTCAGTACATAGCCATCGGTCGTTGCCTGCTGCCAGTCACGGTCTAGAGTTGATAGCGGACCAGTAGTGGCATCACAACTCCATTGCCGCATTAGCTGGGTCGGTTCGTTAACGTCTTCAGGTTTTAAGCTATCGATGAAGTTCTTGGCAGCGCCATAGCGCGTGTATGAATTCAACATCGGAACTTTTTCTTGGCTAAATTTATCAAGAGTTGCCTGGTCCAAAATTTCAAAATACTTACCGTTTTGTTTGGCCGTCACATTTCCCCACAGCACACTGTCGTAGACGACCCGTTCGTCGGTAAATCGCTCACCGCGGCGGTTAACCCAGAGCAATGGCAAAGAATATAGTTGATTAATCGAATAATTTCCCTCTTCGCCGCCGGTAGCCTCAAAAGTAGGGTAAACACAGGCATTGTGGTTTTGGAAGTTATAAAAGCCGCGCATCTGGCCCCCAACCGCATGAACCATTTGAATACCATCACCGGTAGCCTTAGTTTCTCCGGCAACATACCAGTCACTAATATCCTGGTCGACGTATTTTTTGACCATTTCTGTGTTACCAATGAAGCCGCCATCAGCGACGATTACTACCGGTGTATTAGCTAGCAGGCTTTGACCATGATGCTCATATTTAACCCCAGTTAGTTTTCCCGCAGTCATAACTAATTCTTGACCACTTGCCTTAGTTAAGACGTCACCGCCATGCGCTTGAAAATAGCTGACCAAGTTGTCAAAAGAGTTAAGCTTATCAATAAACATATGGTAAGTTCCAGGCTTGCCCCAATGGTAGTCCTGCACATCTCCGACTAATAAAGTCTTCAAACCATGATCTTGGAGCCAGTCGATCGTGTCCGCTGACTTGTCAATAAACTTACGGACTAGCAGGCCATTATTACGCCAATGAGCCCAGCTCATGAGGTGATGGAACATGTCATCACGCGTGGTATAATCGCCAGCATTAATCTGTTGTTGCGACTCAATAGCAAAAATACCTTCAGCTGCCCACTTAGAAGCGCCACCCCAGTCTTGTCCTTTTTCTAACGCTAAGACGGACTTTCCTTGCTCAACTAACTCTACACCGGCAGCTAGTCCGGCGCCACCTAACCCAATAATTACTGCATCATAATTTTGCTTAGCCATCTTTCAATTCCTCCATAGCTAAATTAATTAAATTTATCACAAGCTTATAATATAGCGTTTACAAACTTCATAATAGGCATTATTCTTTTGGATAGAGGAAAAAAGATTTCGGGTGGTATGATGGATTCAAACCAATTACAAAACTTTATTGCGGTAGTTGATGCTGGCAGTTTTCAAAAGGCAGCGAAGTTGAAATTTTTAACGCAACGAGCCATCTCAATTAGCATGGCTCAACTGGAAGCTGAATTAGGTTTTAAGTTGTTTTTGCGCGGAAAAAACAAAATCGTGGTGACACAGGCGGGACAACAATTCTATGCCCATGTGCGTGACATGATGCAAAACTTAGGCTCAACGATTGAAATTTTAAAAACAAACCAGCAGGCGGAGTATCAGGAGCTAAATATCGGCTATTTTTCTCCTTTTGATGGGCTCTTGTTAGCTCAGCATCTCAACGCAACGCAACTAAAAGGAAAGGTAAAAATCAATGTTAGTGAAGAAAGTGTCGAAAATCTGATTTCAGATGTGGTGCTGGGTGTTTTGGATGGAGCTTACGTGATGGATTACCATAGCCAGAATTCTTACTTAAAACACCCGCTGCAAACGACGACGATTTTTAACAATCAAATTATGATTGGGATTAGTCGGCAAAATCCCTTGAGCCAGATGCCATTTTTAGATGTCGAAATTTTAAGCCAGTACCCGCTACTTTATTATGCACCTGAAGATTCGAATTATATTAAGAATGGTTTTGTCAGCCATCTCCATCTTGAACTTAAGCAACTGGATATTAGGCGCGCGCCCAGTATTGAGCATATGCAGCTTCTTGTAGCTGCCAACCAAGCAATTGCCCATTATGCGGGTGGGCTAATTGATTTGCCCTTAAACCAGCGGGTCGCTTATCTTCCGTTGGACGGTGTGGATACCAGTTACTCAATCCAGTTTATCTACCAAAAGCAAGGGCCCAAAGCCGACTTAATTAAGAAGTATCTGTCGGTTATTCAGCAGTAAAAATCAGATATCATGAGGTAACGATGATGAATAAACTTAAAAGCACGATGTACGACCCATTTTTGCCCACCTTGTTAATCTCGATGCATGGCGAATATGTTCAGCAAATCCTGCAAGGGCAGAAGATTATTGAATACCGCAAGCGTTTTTTTAAAGACAGTTTCCAGGCCTTTGTCTATACTACCGGGAGCAGGGGCGGAATTCAGCTTTTCCTGAAATGCAGTCCCGCGATTAGCAGTGATGCTGCTACTCTGGCCAAGATCGGGCAAGTCATCCAGGGCGATGAATATACGGAAATCTATGATTACTTCAAGGAAAAAGATGAGGGTTGCATTATTCCGATTGTCGAAACTTGTGAAATCGCCAAAGTTTCACTGGCCCAGTTACGTAGTCTTGAGCCCGCGATTACGATGCCACAAAATTATCTTTTTTTGGAGCGGCCAGAAAAGAAAAAAATTTTTGACTTTTTAATTAATCAAAGTTGTCAAAATAAGCAAGTCCACGATTGGGCTGAGCGCTTTAAGCAAATTCAGCAGGTGGTTCAGCCAAGAAGCAGATAAAAACACAGCTTAGTAAGTAACTAAGCTGTGTTTTATGAGCACAAAATTATTGGAGTTTTTAGTACCAGCGGTTGACCAGCCAAAACTTCTTGGCATTAACCCATGAACCATATCGGCTGTATACGTAGTTGTCAGCCGTTTGTTCTTGATTTTTCGGAGATAAATCACCACGGAGGTAAGCAACATTTAATTGGTATTTGCCGTAACAAACACCGTTTTTAGCATTATATTTGCCGCCTGATTCGTGTTGAGCGATCCATCTTTTGGCAGCTTGTTCTTTCTTTGATAACTTTCTTGCGGCTTGAACGGTTTGAACGCTTGCATCACTATTACTAGTTTCGATAACTGCAACCAAGCTAAACGTAAGCGCCAGCGCTGCGATTAACTTTAAAATCAAACTTTTACTTTTCTTCAATTTGTTCATTCCTCATAATTAATTCAAATCTTATTATCGTCCATGATACACAGCCAATGTTTCATTGCTGTTACAGAAAGAACACGCATCGCTTACAATCAGCTTTTAATGTTATCTTGGGGTAACTTTGGTAGAATTAAGACAATAAACTATTTAGGAGGCAGAATATGTCAGAAAAACATTTTTATGAAACTTTTCACCCTGAACACTATGAGCTGTTAATTGACGTTAATCGTAAGCAAAAGACCATTACTGGTACTACAACCATTACTGGTGAGGCAATGGAAGACACCATTTTGGTTAACCAAAAGTACATGACCATTACGGCGGTGAAGTGCGGTGGCCAAAGTCTGCCCTTCACTGTTGATGACGAGCGTGAAGCCATTAAGATCAGTCTTGGTAAGACGGGTCAAGTAACAGTTGAAATCGCTTATACGGCTCCCTTGACTGATACGATGATGGGCATTTACCCGTCATATTACACCCTTGATGGAGTAAAAAAGCAGATTATCGGTACGCAGTTTGAAACTACTGCGGCCCGCCAGGCCTTTCCTTGTGTCGATGAGCCAGAAGCAAAGGCGACTTTTTCACTTGCCCTGAAATATGATGAGCAAGCCGGCGAGACTACGATTGCCAACATGCCTGAAGTTAAAGTCGAAAACGGCGTTCACTATTTTGCTGAAACAGTCAGAATGTCTAGCTACCTAATTGCCTTTGCCTTTGGTGACTTACAGTCCAAGCTGACTGAAACTAAGGATGGGGTAAAGGTTGGAGTTTTTGCCACTAAGGCCCACCAGGCTAAGGAATTAGACTTTGCTCTGGACATTGCCAAGCGCGCAATCGAATTTTATGAGGATTTCTACGAAACAAAATACCCTCTGCCTCATTCCTGGCAACTAGCTCTGCCAGACTTTTCTGCTGGTGCAATGGAAAACTGGGGCTTAATTACTTACCGTGAGGCTGCTATCTTACTCGATCCAGATAACGCGACGGTTGAGCAAAAAATCTATGTAGCAACAGTCATCGCCCATGAGCTGGCCCACCAGTGGTTCGGCGATCTGGTTACGATGAAATGGTGGGACGACCTGTGGCTCAATGAAAGCTTTGCCAACATGATGGAGTATGTTTCAGTCGATGCATTAGAGCCAGAATGGCATGTTTGGGATAATACCTACCAGATATCTGAAGTTCCGGCAGCCTTGCGGCGAGATGCAACAGATGGTGTCCAATCCGTTCACGTGGAAGTTGAACATCCAGCTGATATTGATTCACTTTTTGATAGTGCCATTGTTTACGCTAAGGGGTCGCGGATGCTGGTCATGGTGCGGGCCCTGATGGGTGATGACGCCTTGCGTCAGGGGCTCAAATACTACTTCAACCAGCACAGCTACGGTAATGCAACGGGCGACGACTTGTGGAATGCCTTATCTACCGCGACTGACCTCGACATTGGTAAAATCATGCACACTTGGCTGGATCAGCCGGGCTACCCAGTAGTTAGGGTCAAGGTTAATGACCAAGGACACCTGGTTCTGCACCAGCAACAATTCTTTACTGGCGCTGGCCAGGATATAGGGCGGAAGTGGGCAATTCCTTTGAACGCTAACTTTACCGCACCGCAGATTATGGAGGATCCCGATCTTGATCTGGGTGACTACCAGGAACTGCGCGCAGCAGCAGGGCATGCGCTGCGCCTTAACGTGGGCAATAGCTCACACTTCATTGTTAATTATGATGAAACCTTGATGGCAGATATTATGGCTAGCCTTGACGTCCTCCAGCCAGTTGACCAATTGCAGCTACTTCAAGACCTGGGGCTGCTGGCTGAAGGCAAGCAGATTTCCTTTGCTGAACTGGTACCGCTTTTGCCTAAGTTTGCCGATTCTCGTTCAAACATTGTCATCAACGCAATGTTTAATGCAGCTGAAAAATTACGGATGTTCACTAAACCAGATTCAGCGGCAGCAAAGAATTTGCAGTCCTTTACCCACAAGCTGGCGCACCAGCAAATGGCTCGCCTTGGGTGGCAACCTAAAGCGGCAGACAATGCTGATGACCGATTAATCAGACCAATGGCCTTGTCAGCTGAACTATACGCTGAAGACCAGGCAACGATTGAAGCAGGCCACCAACTTTTTATCGCCAATGAGCAAAATCTGGCAGCCATTGATGCGGCGATTCGGCCCTATGTGTTGATTAATGAGGTCAAGAACTATCATAAGTCCGGCTTGATTGATCATCTGCTAGAGGAATACCAAACGACTGTTGACCCATATTACAAGGGTGACTTGCTGGCTGCAATCCGGTCAGCTAAAGATGCCAACGATCTTAAGCAAGTCGTTGCCAACTTCAAAAATGCCGATATCATTAAACCGCAAGACTTACGCAGTTGGTACTTCGGTGTCTTGGCTAATGCTAAAGGTGAGCAAGCCGCTTGGGATTGGTTACGGCGTGAATGGTCCTGGCTGGAGAAGACAATTGGTGGTGATATGGAATTTACTACCTATATCACGATCACGGCGCGGGCGTTCCATACGGCTAACCGACTCAAAGAATTCCAGGAATTCTTTGAGCCGAAGGTTGATCAACCTGGCTTAGGCCGTGAAATCAAGATGGATACCAAGGTGATTGCGACCAAGGTAGACTTGGTTGAAAACGAGCAGGATGCAGTTAATAAGGCAGTTCAAGCCGCAATCTGATGGAATTAAAGACAAAGAAAAAGCATTACCAATGAAGTTAACCCTCTAGATTGGACCAAAATCCATCTGGAGGGTTTTACTATGGTTAAATTTACCGTTGAACAAAAATTACAAGCACTTAACTTGCTCAAAGAAGGCTATAGCAGCTGCTCTGTGGCCCAAATAATTGGTGCTGGCTCACATCAAACAATTGATACTTGGGCAGGGCAATACCAGCACTTTGGCGTGCAGGGTTTAGAAATTTAGCGCACTTGGCAAAATTATCGTGGTCAATTCAAGCTCCAAGTCTTAAACTGGAGAAAAGAACATGACGAGACCTATCAAAATACCGCCATTCACTTCAAGATTTCCTCCCCTAGCTTAATTTATACTTGGGAAAAACGTTTTGACGAGGGCGGACTTGATGCACTCTTTACCAAACGAGGCCGACCACCGATGAATAAATCACCTAAAAAACCAGGTAAGTATACCAGCAGCGAGTTATCTGAATTAGAGCGGCTGCGCTTAGAAAATCGCCAGCTCCACATTGAGAACGACTACTTAAAAAAAGTCGAGGCCTTAGCTCGGCGCAAAGACGCTCAACGCAAGAAGAACTATTGCACTATAGCTTTTTAGCCAAGAGCACCTATGAGTATCACCCGCGCAGCAGGCGGAAAAGTTACAACGATCTGGCTTTACTGTCGCTAATTAAAGTGGTTAAAAGGCATAATCCCAGCTTTGGCTACCTGCCCATGACTGATACGCTAAAAATCAAGTATGGTCTCAAGGTAAACCATCAGCGGGTTTACCGGTTGATGAAAGAACAAGGTCTGCTGGCGTGCAAATACAACCTGCGTGCAGGCAAGTATGATTCATCCAAGGGTCCTCAAGGCAAGAAGGCCAAGAATCGCTTCCACCAAAAGTTTAAGACGAATCGGCCCTATCAAAAGATAGTCACCGATATTAGCGAGTTTCGCTATGGCAATAAGAGCATGAGTGAACGGATATATTTCTCACCTTTTAAAGACCTTTACAGTGGTGAAATCATCAGCTACACCATTAGTCAGCGGCCACAGACCAAGTATGTGCTGGATGGACTCAAACAGGTTTTGGTCAGCCGGCCTAAACTGCCTTACCGCATGACGATTCACAGCGACCAAGGCATTCAATACCAGTCCAAAGCATATTGCCAGACCCTAAAGCAGCATCACGTTTTTCAAAGCATGTCGCGGCGAGCCACCTGCCACGACAATGCGGCCTGCGAGAGTCTCTTTCACATCATGAAGGTTGAGTTAGACTACTACACCTATACCTATCCTACTAAGAAGGTGCTGCAGGAGGCCATGGAAAAGTGGATCAAATACTACAATCAAACTAGAATAAGGCACACGCTAAAAGGCCGCACCCCGATTGAATATCGGAACACGGCCTTAGCAAATATGAAATAATGTTAATGTCCAATTCTAGGGGGTAACTTCACAAAGCAGGTAATGCTTTTTTCTATTATTAAGTTAGTCATAAATAATAACGGCCTCGTGCTTGCTGACATTTTGCCAAACTCGTTTAATTTCGTTTGGCTTGATGTTAATACAACCGTGCGAGCCACCACGTAAGTAGGCGGTCTTAGACCAGTCACCACGCCAAGCAGCATCATGTAATCCGCAGCCACTTAGCGTAAACGGCATCCAGTACTTAACCGGTGAGGCGTACTTGGAGCCATCGTTATTGAGGCCGCGTAAGACAGTGTGTTTTTTCTTATAGTGGATGTACCAGACACCTTGCGGAGTGCGGTTACCCTTGTTGCCGTCCTTAGTGCCAGTTACCACGTCAGTTAAGTGCACGGCTAGTTTACCATTTCTAACAATCCAAAGTTCTTGCCTTTTTAGGGAAACTACAATGTAATTATCGCCAATACCATGGTTACTCTCGCCGTAGCCTAGGCCGTAGGTGCTGTAACCCAGGCCATAAATGTAATTCTTCCCGTCAAGGCTCTTGGTCCCATTCAAAAAGGCTTGTTCAACGGCTCCTTGGGCTTTTTTAACATTGACCGCCCACCCGTAACTCTGATTCTTAACCGTGATTTGCTGTTGGTTCAACTTGTTTTTGACCGGGACGGCAAACTGATAGCTCTTGTGGAAGGTCGAGACGGTCTGGTCAATAGCACTTAATTTGGCAGTTAGGCTTTCAGAATTAATGAAAGTGTATTTGCCGTTTTTGTAGATGGCCTTGTCAATTAAGGTCCGTGCTTTTAAGGTGTAGGTCTTGCCTGCAACGTGATAGTCAACGGTGGCGCGGCTGACATTTTGCATCTTGTTGCGAGCAGTATCTAGTTCCGAATAGTGGTAAGTGTAATCCTGTTTGTTGGGCATGGCGGTGTGTTGTTGGTTAAAATAGTTGGCCACGGTCTGGTGGTCAATAGTATTAATACCAGGGTCGCGCTCAATTGTGACCTTACCCTTTTCCAGAACCACAATGTTATTGGCCCGCTGATTAATCTTCTTAGTTGCTTTAGCGACCGTCAGATTACCGACGTCTACCCCATAGATACTGACGTTAGGATTAAAATGGTTAGTAGCAAATTCTCTGGCTTGCTTTTGAGTAGCAGTGTGATGGTTGTATAAAACGACGCCAAAGACGACTGCCAAAATCAAGACGCCAGCAATGATAATCAAGTAGAGATTACTGCGATTATGATATTTCTTAAGGTTTTTTCTAGATTGCATAACTTACCTACCGTAAATGTAACTATAAAATAATTGCGAAAATAATTGCGGTTTAAGTTTATCATCTATCACGAAGCTAGTAAAATACAATGGTTAGGAAAAGTATTTTTAAGGAGACGGGTAATGGATGACGAACCGCTAATTTTTGATGTTAATATTGCTAAAGACAAGCCTAATTCCTATCATAAGACCAGAGAAGATTTGGGGTGCCCTTTTTGTCAAGTTGCTACTTTAACCGACATTTATGAGCGTCAAGGGGAAATGATCTGGCTACGTAATAAGTTTCCTACCTTACAAGCAACCGTCCAGACGGTGTTAATTGAGTCAAGTGACCACAATGGTGACATTACTACTTATACGGCCAGCCATAACCGTGAACTAATGCACTTTGCACTCAAGTGTTACAGGCAGATGGTCGCTAGTGAACAATTTAAGTCGGTGCTGTGGTACAAAAACTTCGGCCCTAATTCTAGTGGTTCGCTGACCCATCCCCACATGCAGCTCGTGGGCTTAAAAAAGCAGGATGGTTATCGCCATCTGCAGCCGGACAACTATAAAGGAATTAGTCTGTTTAATAATCACAGGGTAGAAGTAAACGTTGCGACCCATCCCGTGCATGGCTATGTGGAGTTGAACTTTAACTTGCTAGCAACATCTGGCGTTGATTGCTGGGCCGACTGGATTCAGAGCGGTGCCAAATACCTGCTTAATGTCCTGTCTAGTGGTCGCTGTGATTCCTATAACTTGTTTTTTTATCCATTAGAGCAGGGCGGTACCTGTGCCAAGTTGATTGCTCGTTTTCCTGCTTCGGCCTACTTTGTTGGTTATAAGTTGTCTCAAGTTGATGATGAAAAGAAGCTTAATGAAGAAGCAAAACGATTTAAGCAATTTTTTGCTAACGGCTCCAAGCTAGTTTGAACAAGTTTTGGGCTAGCAGGATAATTGCGGGCCCGTACATTTAGCACTATAATTAATCAAGTGATTTTAAGGAGGAAACCATGCAAAAAACCCAAACCCGCAACCTGGCGATTACGGCCCTCTTTGTTGCATTATTTTTATTACAGACTTTTGTTCCTAATATTGGCTACATCAGGATATTGCCAGCTTTGCCGGCCATCACCACCGTACCCTTGACAGTTGCCGTCTATTCCTTATTAATGGGGCCTAAAGCGGGCACCCTATTTGGCTTGTTTTGGGGCTTAATGCGGTTGTTTCAAGCGTACACGCAACCGGGCGATATGGTTAGTTTAATGTTGTTTCAGAATGTTTTCATTGCGATTGTTCCTAGTGTTTTTGCTGGTTTGCTACCGGGGCTTATTGGACGTATCTTTGCCAAAAAATCAACCCAGGCCCGTGAAGTTAGCTATGTGTTAGCTGGTGCCGCTACTTCTTTAGCTAATACCATCTTCGTTATTCTGCTCACTAGCCTGTTTTTTATGGACAGGTCAACCCAACTACTTGGTTATATGGGTAACTTCAACCAGGGCACTCCGCTGATCCTGGCACTTGTAATTGCGCTAGGAATGAACGGCTTGATTGAAGCTGTTTTTACTGCAGTACTAACCCCGTTGATTGTCACTCCGTTAAAAAAGATGTTAAGGCGTTTGCAGTAAGTTTTACAGTAAAAGTATCAAACCGACTAGCTGGTCTGTACTAATCATCAAAAGATAAGGCTCTTTTAAAAGAGCCTTATCTTTTTTTAATAAATAAATTGACAAATCCCAGTCATTGAATTAGTGTATTAGATATATAATACAAAGCAATAGCAGAAAGGAATAATTATGACTGAGATGACAGAAATTTTACGGGTCGACCAAGCCACTAAAACCTACGGAAAACGCGGAGAAAAACAGTATCAGGCGCTCAAAGGTATTAACTTTGCAGTTGTAGCGGGTGAATTTGTAGCCATTATGGGCGCCTCAGGATCCGGTAAAACGACCTTACTAAATATTTTATCAACTTTGGATAAACCGACCACGGGTCATGTTTTTATCAATCATGAAGACAATAGTACACTAAATGCTAACCAGTTGGCTGACTTTCGGAGTAGGCAGATTGGTTTTATCTTTCAAGATTTTAACTTGTTAGAGAACCTAACTAATCGCGAAAATATTGCCTTGCCGTTGACCTTGCAGGGCATGGCAAGTAACCGGATTGATCCACTAGTTGACAAGATTGCTACTAGATTAGGAATTGAAGCAATTTTGGCTAAGTATCCGGTTGAGGTATCAGGTGGCCAAAAGCAGCGGGTGGCTGCGGCCAGGGCCCTAGTACATGAACCAGCCATCTTACTAGCAGATGAACCAACTGGGGCTTTAGACTCAAGGAGTGCGCGTGAGTTGCTTGATACGATGGCTGACTTAAATCAGCATGATGGCATTACAACCTTGATGGTAACGCACGACCCCTTTGCTGCCAGTTTTGCCAGTCGCATTTTGTTCATTAAGGATGGGAAAATTGGTACGCAATTGCTCAAAGATGGGTTGCCGCGGCAGCAATTTTATCATCTGTTGATTGACCACCTCGGAACGGCGGAATAAGGAGCTAGCAATGGTTTGGAAACTAGCTATGACAGGGGTTAAAAGTCGCCTTAAAGATTACTTGGTTTTGTTTTCGGGCTTAGCTGTTGCGAGCATGACCTTTTATATGTTTCTGACAATCGCCATTAACCCAGCTTTTATTACTCAGGATGTTGAGGCACCGAGCAACTATTTGAACTTTATCTTTACTTTTGGCATTGTCTTGTTGGTGATAATTGCCTTGGTATATCTGATTTATGCAAATTCATTCTTGCTCAGCCTGCGGCAGCATGATTATGGTATGTTCATGATGCTAGGCGCTAAAAGCAGCCGAATAGGTCTTTTGATTTTTGGCGAGACGCTGATTATCGGTCTTGTTGCAACGGTGATCGGAATTGTTTTAGGTTTTGGCTTGACGGGCTTGGTTTCGCAGTTACTAATCAAGAAGTTGGAGTTACCCATTAGCCATTTTCAGGTGATTTTACCGCAGGCCGTGCTCTGGACAATCATCTTCTTTATTATCATGTTTAGCTTGGGAGCGCTCCGAAACGCGCGCAAGTTAACGCATACCCCGGTGATTAAGCTGCTGCGTGAAGACCAAGAACCGGTTAAAATCAAGTCTCGCCCGCTGGCCCAGGCCGTTGAGGCCGTTCTTGGCCTTACTTTACTAGCAGCCGGCTACTTCATTCTGAGCCTACCCGGTAGTCAGATTTTCTTTATTATTCCAACGGCTCTAATTACGATTGTGGTTGGTTCTTACTTAACTTTTAAGGCCTTTTTCAGTGCATTGATCAATTTTTTGCTGCGGAAGAACAGTTTTTCTTATCACGGCTTGCGGATGTTTACACTAGGGCAGTTAAAGTTTCGCCTGCGTGAATATACCCGGATGTTGACGATGATCTCGCTACTTTTTGCGCTTGCCCTTGGTGCTATTACGGTTGGTCTGAACTTTGATACGCTCAAGGAACAGGCCAAGGTTAGCACCTACTATGACACAACTTTGGTCAGCAATTCGGCCCTAGTGCAAAAAGAAGTGGCTAAATTAACCCTGAAGAGTCAGCAAACTTATCATTACAAAGAGACTAGCCGCTTCCTTTACTTTAAGCAGACCGAATTTACCGGCAAGCCGATCAAAAACGCCCATTTTTACCTAAAAAACGGGAAACCTGGCTATCGCATTGAAAGCTTGCCCGTAGCCAAATTAGCTGTAGCAGGTACTAGGGCTAATAATGTTTTTTCAACAATGATTCCTAACGGTCTACAGAAAAAAATCCGCTTAGTTCCAGCAGCTAAGTGGCGGGAACTGAAGGGCCAGAATAAATTCATCTCCTTGCTGAAGGTGAAAGACTTTGACCGTGATTACACTACTTTATTAAAAATTCAAAAAGCGCAATTGCAGGAAAATCGCCATTATTCCTACCTCTATGACAATAGTAAACCAAGTAACTATAGCTTTATTGTTCATTTCAGCGCTGGCTTTGAATTTATGGGCTTTTTCCTCGGGTTTGCCTTTTTGACGATGCTTGCTTCGACTTTGATGTTCAAGGTCTTAAGTGGGGCAGCAGCTGATCGTAGTCGTTACCAGATGCTCCACCAGCTGGGCGCCCGCAATCAGCTACTTGGCCGGTCAATTACCCAAGAATTGGGGACGCTGTTTCTTTTGCCCGGGCTCTTAGGCGTGGTTGATGTGCTCTTCGGACTCAAGCTATTTAGGGTTTTCCTACCGGATCCATACAACAATATCTGGATTCCCTTTACCGTCTTTTTCATTCTGTATCTTTTTTACTACTTCATAACAGTGAAACTCTATAAAAAAATCGTTTTGAACTACAGGTGAAATTATCCCCGTTATCAGTGCTTAATAAGGAGAAACAATGATTTGGAAATTATCCCTAACCGGAATAAGAAAAAGACGTAAAGATTACATGGTGTTGTTTTCCGGTTTAGTTGTTGCCAGTATGATTTTTTACATGTTCTTGACAATTGCAACTAATCCAGCCTTTATTTCTCAGGATATTCGGGCGAAGACCAGTTTTTTAAACTATATCTTTATTTTTGGTCTGGTCTTGCTGATGATTATTTCATTTGTCTATCTGCTATATGCTAATTCCTTCTTACTGAGTATGCGTCAGCACGACTACGGGATGTTTATGATGTTAGGCGCAAAAAACAGTAGAATCGGTCTCTTGATTTTTGGTGAGACACTGTTGACGGACCTCTTGGCGGTCTTTGTTGGAATTGTGTTGGGTTTTGGACTGACTGCCGCCGTGGCCAAAATGCTGATCGATCAGCTAAGCTTGACCATTGGCCACTTTCAGGTAGTCTTGCCGACAGCTATTTTGGGTACTCTGGCTTTTTTTGTTGTAATTTTCTTTCTAGTTGCTCTGCACAACGTCTACAAGTTAACCCACAGCCAGGTAATTGACCTCTTACATGAAGACCAAGCTCCAGTTAAGTTCAACCGTCATCCAATATTGCACGGACTTGAGGCCATCCTTGGTATCGTCTTGCTGGGGGCGGGCTACTACTTTATGGCGATGAAACGTAATGAAATTTTTATTCTCATTCCGGCGGCCTTGGTTACGATTGTGACTGGTTCTTACTTTATCTTCAATGCTTTTTTCAGTGCGCTTACCAGTGCTTTGCTCAAACGCAGGAGCTTTTCTTATCGGGGCATCAGGATGTTTACGCTGGGTCAACTGAAATTTCGCTTGCACGACTATACCCGTGTGCTAACGATGATCTCCTTGCTGTTTGCCCTGGCTTTAGGTGCTATCACGGTAGGACTTAACTTTAGTACTCTGAAAAACGAGGTGATAAAGAGTAGTTATTACGATACCACTCTTGTTAGTGATGCGCCTGCCGTGAAAAAAGAAGTGGCCAAGCTGACCGTTAAAAGCAGAGATACATATTATTATAAGGAAAATAAGAAATACCTATACTTTAACCGTGCCGACTTTGTTAACCATCCAATCAAAAATAAGACCATGATTGATCAAGCAGATAATCGTAGTTTTCCCGCTTACCGGGTTCAGACGCTACCAACGGCTAAGCTGGCTGTTCCAGAGACTGAGGCCAATAATACCTTTAGTTTTATGGTTCCTAACGGTGTATCCAAGAAGATTCGCCTATTGTCAAAGAAAAAGTGGCAGCAGCTTAAGGGTCAAAGTAAATTTGTTTCCTTCCTCACGGTGCAGGACTTTAAACATGATTATGCAACGATAATGCAGATTCAAAAGTTACAGTTAAAGGAGCAAGCATCTTTAACCAGTATATACTATACGCCCCTAAATAAAGTGAATGCTTATTCAGAAATGAATGCTTATAGCAGTGGTTTTGAATTCATGGGTTTCTTCCTGGGCCTGGCTTTTTTGACCATGCTCGCTTCTACTTTAATGTTTAAAGTGCTAAGCGGGGCAAGAAGTGACCGCATTCGTTATCAGATGTTGTCCAAAATGGGGACACGAGTGCAGGTGTTGCGGCGATCAATTAACTGGGAGATCGGAACGTTGTTTTTGCTACCAGCTCTTTTGGGCGTGATTGATGTGCTTTTCGGTCTTAAGCTCTTTTATTACTTTTTGCCTTATCCTTACAGCAATATTTGGATACCATTTACGCTCTTTGCAGTCTTATACTTGTTCTACTACATATTAACGGTTAAGCTCTACGAAAAAATTGTGCTACAGTAAAAACTTTTTTAGAATAAGCTTGACAGATAAAAATGGTTTGCTTATAATTCTAAGCATTAGATTAAATTTTGAGGAGGAACTCTTAATGAAAAATGTAAATATGACAAAAAAATATATCAGAAAGATTTCTGCCCAAGATTTAATTACCTTGTTGTTGCGGCATAGGACTTAGCGAGCAAAACACTTTAGTGATTTGACCAGGTTAAGCCCTTGTTTGCATTCTTGATGATTGGGGCTTAAGTAACAGCTAATTTAAACCTCATTCATCGAGTTGAATGAGGTTTTTTGTAACCACGTTAGTTTGAAATAGGAGAAAGATGATGAATAAAATCATAAAGGGAGTAATGAGTACTGCTATTGCAGGAATGGCGGCCATGATGATGACTGGTTGTGGCGTTGCGAAGAATAGTAGTAACGGCACTCACCAAGATAGTAAGGTGATCAAGCTGGGGGTCAATATGGAGTTGTCCGGTGCAGTAGCGGGTTATGGAAATGCTGAGAAGCAGGGGATTCAACTGGCCGCTGACGAAATCAATAAGAATGGTGGAATTGATGTTAACGGCCACAAAAAGAAAGTTAAACTGATTATTCGAGATAATAAGAGCTCGCTTGCAACTTCTTCATCGGTTGCAGCGCAACTTACAACCAAAGACAAGGTTGCAGCGGTTGTGGGACCTGCGACTACTAATATGGGTACGGCTGAAATTCCTAATATTACTAAGGCAGCTGTTCCTTTCGTTAGTCCTTCTGCAACTGATCCTAAATTTACCTTACAGAAAAATGGTCAAGTTCATAAGTATGTTTTCCGAGCTTGCTTCCAAAATAACTTCCAGGGCAAGAGCGCGGCCAAGTTTGTTACCAATAAGTTAAAAGCTAAGCGAGTAGCCATTTATGCTGATAATTCAAGTGACTATGGGACCGGATTAGCTAAGGCCTTTAAAGATGTCTATCAAGGAAAGGTCGTTGACAGCCAGACATACGCAGCGGGAGACAAGGATTTCAACGCGGTTTTAACTTCATTTAAGGCCAAAAAGCTTGATGCTATTTACATTCCAGGCTATTACACTGAAGTTGGTTTAATTGTTAAGCAGGCTCGTCAAATGGGTATCAAAATTCCTATTGTTGGTGGTGATGGCTTAGCCGATCCGAAATTTGCTCAAATTGCTGGTAGTCAAAATGCCACTAATGTGTATTACACTACGCCATTTTCAAGACAGGTTGCAGCTAAAAATAAGCGTGCAACTGAGTTTATGAAAGCTTTCAAAGACCGCTACAATGAGGAAGCGCCGACTTTTTCAGCTTTAGCTTATGATGCGGTTTACATGGTTAAAGCTGCAATTGAAAGTGAAAAATCTGATGATTCCACGAAGATTAGGGCTGGTCTAGCGAAGATCAAGGATTTCGATGGAATTACTGGCCGAATCACGATCAATAAAACGCATGATCCGGAAAAACCAATTGCAGTCGAAAAAATGACTAATGGAAAAATAAGCAACGCATTTAGTGTGGAATAAACGGAATTGTTTAACGTAAAGGAGCAATCAATTTGCAAACAATTTTACAGCAAATCATTAATGCCCTCTCATTAGGTTCGATTTATGCTCTTTTAGCCCTTGGCTATAGCATGGTCTATGGAATCATCAAGTTAATTAACTTTGCTCACGGTGATATTTATATGCTTGGCGCATTTTTTGCCTATTTTGCAATTAACGCCTGGCACTTTAACTTTTTACTAGCCTTATTGTCAGCTATGGTAATTAGTGCCATCAGTGGCGTTGTAATTGAATATTTAGCCTATCGGCCGCTACGCAAGTCTCCTAGAATTGCAGTTTTGATTACTGCAATTGGGGTATCATTCTTGCTTGAGAATGGGATGTCCTACTTTGTTGGTTCTAATGCGCGTAGTTTTCCTCAAGTCATAGAACAGGTTAATTATGAATTTGCTGGAGTGCAGATATCTAATATTCAACTGCTTATTTTAGCTACGGCATTAACCTTGATGGTACTGTTACAAATGATTATTAAAAAAACTAAAATGGGTCGAGCAATGCGGGCTGTGTCAGTTGATCCAGAAGCAGCTGAACTGGTTGGCGTAAACGTTAATCATACGATTTCCTTTACTTTTGCATTAGGTTCGGCTTTGGCTGGTGCAGCTGGGGTCCTGATTGGGATGTACTATAACCAGATTGATCCGTTAATGGGTATGACGCCAGGAATTAAGGCTTTTGTAGCTGCAGTGTTGGGTGGAATTGGTTCCGTTCCGGGCGCAGCCTTAGGTGGCTTCTTAATTGGAACGCTGGAAACCTTTTTCCAATCAATCGGTTTGTCAGCATACAAGGATGCAGTAGTTTACCTGACTTTAATCGTCATTTTGCTCTTTTTACCGGCTGGCATTTTTGGCAAGAATACTAAAGAGAAGGTTTAGGTGGCAGAATGAAAAAGAACTGGAAATACAGCCTGTGTTGGTTAGTCTTGCTAATAGCTGGTTTTTACTTGATAAATACCTTGATAATGTTCGGCGTGATTGATGATTTTATTGAAAACATGTTAGTCACAATTGGTATTAATATTATTTTGGCGACGGGCTTAAACCTGATTATTGGTTTCAGTGGTCAATTTTCGCTCGGACATGCCGGTTTTATGGCCATCGGGGCATATACAACGGCAGTTATCACGCAACATATAACCAGCGAACTAGGCTTCATACTTTCCGTATTGGTTGGCATGGTTTTAGCAAGCGTGATTGCGGCAGTAATTGGGACTGCCACCTTTACCCGCTTAAAAGGTGACTATTTAGCAATCGCTACCTTAGGTGCAGCAGAAATCATTCGTAATGTAATTAATAATTTAAAAATCACGGGTGGTTCTGCTGGAATGTTTAATATTCCGCAATTATGTTCATGGCCAACAGTTTATCTTTTAGTCTGCCTGACGACGATTGTTCTGACTAACTTTATCCGCTCGCTCGATGGTCGAGCAATTAAAGCCGTCAGAGAAGACGAGTTGGCAGCAGAAGCAATGGGCATTAACACGACTAAATGGAAATTAGCGGCCTTTGTCATAGGTGGCGCTACGGCTGCCATTGCTGGTAGCTTATCTGCTTCTTATGTGCAAACAATTTCACCTTCAAACTTTGGTATTATGGAATCTATTTCAATCTTGGTGATTGTGGTCCTAGGGGGCGTTGGCAGTATGACGGGAACAATACTGGCAGCAATCGTTCTAGGAGTTTTGGATACAATCTTGCAAAACTTTGGTGCCCTAAGAATGGTGATATACGCTATTGTTTTAATTGTCATGATGATTTTCAAGCCATCCGGATTATTAGGAAATTGGGAGTTTTCATTGAAAAACATCGGTCACTTTGGCAGGCAGGAAAGGGGCTAAATTCATGGAACACTTATTACAAGTTGAGCATGTTGTGCGTAAGTTTGGTGGCTTGACTGCCGTTAATGACGTATCGCTGCACTTAGACCAGCATGAACTTGTTGCCCTAATCGGTCCTAATGGTGCTGGGAAAACCACCTTATTTAACCTATTAACCGGCATGATACCGGTAACTAGTGGCAAAATTGACTTAACAACAGAGCAGTCGCGTTACGATTTAACGCGTAAGAGCCCAGTCCAGATTGCTGAATTAGGCCTATCCCGGACTTTTCAGAACATTCGCTTGTTCAAAAGCCTGACGGTAATGGATAATGTGCTTGCTGCAATGACCAACCAGTACAAGGAAAACTTCGTGACTACCATTATGCGCCTACCTGGATTTTATCGAACCGAAGAGGAAATGAGGGTAGCTGCTAAGCAACTCCTAGATTTGTTTGACTTAACGAATTATGCGACCACGCCGGCAGATAAGCTGCCTTATGGTACACAGCGGCGTTTGGAAATTGTGCGGGCCTTGGCCACCCATCCCCAAATCTTGTTTTTAGATGAACCGGCAGCAGGGATGAATCCAGAGGAAACAGCTGATCTGACCAATCTAATTAAGCATGTTCAGGAAGAATTCCAGATTACGGTTCTCTTAATTGAGCATGATATGTCCTTAGTAATGAATCTGGCTGAGCGGATATATGTGCTTGACCAAGGTCAGATTCTGACTGCGGGCCCACCGGAAGAAGTTAAGTCAAATCCAAAAGTGATTGAGGCCTACCTAGGCGAGGGGGAAGATTAGATGGCGATGCTCGAGGTACAAAATCTATCGGTTAGTTATGGAGTTATCCAGGCCGTTAAGGATGTTAGCTTTGACATCAATGAGGGCGAGATTGTTACGCTAATTGGAGCCAATGGTGCGGGTAAGTCAACTATTGTTAAGACTATTTCAGGCTTACTTAAACCCCAGAACGGTCAGATCACTTATCAGGGGCAGGATATCGTTCACCGAAAAGCCCCGCAGGTTGTGCAGGCTGGTATTTCTCAAGTTGCTGAAGGACGTCATATTTTTGCTGAAATGACCGTTAAGGAAAACCTGCAACTAGGTGCTTTTTTGCAAAAAGATCACGATCAGACGGATAAGACTTACAAGGAGATCTTCGAACGCTTTCCGATTTTACAAAAACGACAAAATCAAGATGCGGCTACCCTGTCAGGTGGTGAGCAGCAGATGCTGGCTATTGGCCGCGCACTGATGGCTAAACCTAAGCTGCTTCTACTCGATGAACCTTCGATGGGGCTATCACCGCTTTTTATCAAGGAAATCTTTACAATCATCAAGGAGTTAAATGAACGAGGCACAACTATTCTGTTGATTGAGCAGAATGCCAAGCAGGCGCTAGCAATTGCAGACCGGGGTTACGTCTTGGCGACGGGCAACGTGCAGTTAACCGGAACGGGTAAGGAGTTGCTGGCTAATCCAGAGGTACAACGAGTATACTTTGGTGGCTAAATAACAGTGCGATAAAGCATCAAAAGGGGGCTAAGACCGCGTTTCTTGCGAGTCTAGCCCCTTTTTTGTCCTAATAATAACTGCTGATCATTTGAAGTTATGGCTTTTGGGCAACAACCGAAAAGGTCAGCGGAAATTGCGGCGAAGTGGCCGGTAATTCCCAGCCCTCATGATCTTTGCTGTAAATTAAAGATGGCAAGGCTTGCCAGTCAGTGATCCGGTGTTCTCCGACGTTTTTAATGGTCAGACCAGCTCCAATCAATGAATTAATAATTTCTTGAAAGTCATGGGCCCAGTTGTGGTTAACTTGATGGTTAATCTTGCCAGCTGAGTTTGAAGTATAAGAAGAATCTGACTCATATGTGTCTTCCGTGCCGCTGAAATAATCCTGTTTTATTTCTAAGCCGGCATTCTCCAGCGCAAATAGCAGCGGGTGGTTGTCGCGAATCATGAACACACCGCCAGGAGCCAGTAACTGCGCAATTGATTCTGCCCAAGACTTTAATTCAGGTAACCAAGTAATTGTTCCGGCGCTGGTCACAATTGCATTAAACTGGGCTAACTGTTCCGGCATAGCCTGTGCTGCTAAGCCGGCATCTCCTTCTACATAAGTGATGGGAATTTGTGCTGCTGTTGCTAATTTGCGAGCAGCCGTTAGAGCAACCGGTGAAAAATCCAATCCGTAGACGTCACTAGCCCCAAGGCGGGCCCAACTGAGGGTGTCATCACCGATATGGCACTGCAGATGCAAGAGATGTTGGCCAGTTAGTTTTTGGTCAGGTAAAAAGGGTCGAATGACGGCCAAGTCCCGCTTAACTGTTGCAGTGATTGCCTGTTTGTTGCTTGCAAAAGCGGCCAGATCACCATAGCCGCCGTTAGCATGGACTACTGCTCGATCATTCCAGTTATTAAGGTTGTCGGTTAAGTCGATTTTAGTATGATGGTTCATTTTTGCTCCGTAGTGAGTCAAGTAATCACAGTTTCAACTTGTTATAAGCAACGACTTTTTTCTCCTTGTCGGTCATGGTCATAATGGTTACGGAAGAATTCCTTGGTCCCTGACTAATGTCAAAGTTGCCATAACGTGCCGCTATGCTACGAATGGTAAAGCCGTGGGTAACTAGCAGAATGTTTTCAGCGCCATCAAGTTGATCGATTAAGTTGAAGCCTTGGTCGAGCCGGGTCCAATATTCTTCGGCGTTTTCGGCATCATGGAAGGGGTCGGCTGCTTTGATCCAGTCTTTCACTGTGTCAAGGGGCTCATTTTTAAATAAGTCATAATGATTTTGATAGCCATGAGGTCCTGCGATCATACGCCAGGCCATGTCAGTATCCATGCCCTCGAAGTAACCGTAAAAGTGTTCGCGAAAAAGGGGCGAGGCGATATGTTGGAGTTCATCATGGTTTGTATTATGGCTGATGATTAAAGCGCAAGTGTCGCTGGCACGTTTCAGGTCACTGGACAAGGCGATGTCAAAAGGAACTTCCCTTAGCATTTCACCGGCTTGGTTGGCCCCAGCAATTCCTTCCTCGGTGAGTGGGGTGTCACACCAGCCTTGCATCTTGTTGTAGCGGTTAATATAGGTTTGACCGTGGCGCACCAGATAAATTCTCTTCATTATGTCATTCCCTGAATTAATGCTTATTTTTTGTGGTAAAGTTTTTTGACGTGTTTAATATCAATTGGCTGAATCGGGTAAGTAGACCCCTTGTAGTACATTACAGAATGGCCCTTAGTATGCTTCAAGCCGATAGCGTGCCCCAGTTCATGTTCTACTGTATTAACAACGCGGTCATAGCTATAATCGTATGGTGAAAAGTTTTGTAAAAAGTAAGTGTTTAATTCAACTTTGGCAAAGTATAGAATGTGATTTCGAATATAATAATTAAACCAAGTATAGCCAGCGTATGTAGAATATGGACTATATGTTGGCGAAATAACAATGTTAGCTTTCTTCTTATTTTTAGTCTTTTTAAAGGTAAATGCTCCAGTATCGTTCCAAGTAGCGATAGCCTCATTAGTAGCCGAAATCAGGTCGGTGTTATGGTTCAAATCTAGATAAACTGTGGCTTTAGGCTTGGCCCATCGAATTTTTTTACTCTTCTTTTTTGCCAAGACTACTTGTGATGGTTTATTTACTAGTAATTCATTAGTTAGAGGTTCAATGCTACCGCCTAGGGCTATGGCTGCCATAACTGCGCAAACTAGTTTTAATGAAAAACGACGAAATATCTTCATAGTTTAAATAACTCCAGTATAAATTATAAATAATCAAAATTGGTTAAGGTATGAATAAAATAAATGCTAATTTAACCTTAATACAATAAATTATAAACGAAAATTCATAAATTGTCATGAATTATTCAAATCCACAGCAATTGACCCGTGAATTATATATAAATCTGATTTCATGTTAAAATAGTAGGCAAGTTTTGAAATTAGGTGACTTTATGACAAAAACGATGGATGATAAACAATTTGAACAAAAGCATCTCGACCAAATCTTAAAAATGATTAGGGCCAAGCAGGCCGAGCTATCCGCGTCAATTCAGTCTGCTGAAGGAGAAGCTAAGAACCTTAATTCACATTTTTTTGATGATGTAAAATTGGATTATGATGGTTATTCAACTTCAATGGAAACTGCCCTATCCATTCACCAGCAGCAACAACTGCTTGATGAGCGCGAGCACGCCTGGCAACATGCGGCTAGACAATTGAGTACGGTCAAAAAATTAGTCCAAAAACCCTATTTTGCCCGGGTTGACTTCCAAGAGGGTAGTGCAGAACCGGAGACCATATATATTGGCTTAGGCTCTTTTGCTGACCAGAATGACCATTTTTTAATTTATGACTGGCGCGCACCTATTTCGTCAATTTATTATGATGGTAAACTAGGGCAAGTCTCCTACATGTCACCCGAAGGCGAAATTACCATAGAAATGACTAAAAAGCGGCAGTTCATGATTGAAGACGGTAAGATTGTCAACATGTTTGACACCAACGAGTCAATCGGTGACCAGATGCTGCTGGAGGTCTTGGGCGAAAAGTCGAGCACACAGATGAAGTCGATTGTGACGACCATCCAGCGTGAACAGAATAAAATCATCAGAAATACCAGCGCCGACTTGCTCTTCGTTCAGGGGGCCGCCGGTTCAGGTAAGACCTCGGCAATCTTGCAACGTATTGCCTACCTGCTGTACCGTTACCGGGGCAACTTAACTAGTAGCGATGTAATCATGTTTAGTCCCAACCAACTCTTTAATGACTACATTAAAAATGTGTTGCCAGAGATGGGTGAGCAAAACATGGTGCAAATGACCTATTGGCAGTTTGTTGCGCGCCGTTTGCCGGGGATGCAGGTCGAAAACCTGTTTGATCAGTTTGAAGATGATAATGCCAATTCGGCTATTAGTCAGTTCAAGGATTCTACCAGTTTCTTCAAGCTGCTGGATCACTATACCAAGCGGCTCAACCAGCGCGGAGTGATTTTTAAGAACATTTATTTTCGCGACCATAAGCGGCCATTTTTCACTAAAGAAAAAATCAGTGAGCTGTATTACTCATTCAATGATAATTACAACTTAAGTAACCGAATTGACGCAACGCGTGAAGAGTTAATTAAAGCACTCAACCGCAAGATTAACGCTGAGACGAAGAAGAACTGGGTGGTGGATACAATCCAAAGTCTGAGCCAGGAGCAGTTAAATGAGTTGTATGACCGGCCCGACCAGGAATTTGATTCTGAAGAGAAAGAGGAAAAATTTCTGAGCCGCAAGATTGTCATTAAGGCACTAGACAAGGTCTTCCAACAAATTAGGCGTAATAACTTTGTTAATATGCGCGCGCAATATTTGCACTTCTTACGCACCGTGCCAAAGATGACAGCTCTTTCCAAGTGGCATATTAGTTCAACTGATTGGGCGGAGCACGTGGCAAGCGTCAAAGAATCCTTCATGAAGCATGACATTCATATGAATGATGTTTCGGCCTACCTTTACTTGTATGACTTAATTACTGGCCGCCAGGTTGACTATGAGATGCGTTACGCCTTTATTGATGAGATTCAGGATTACACCCCGTTTCAGTTGTGCTACCTTAAGTATAACTTCCCTCGGGCAAAGTTTACGATGCTGGGCGATTTGAACCAGGCAATCTTTACCAAAGATGAAAGTCGTAATTTACTTAAACAGATTAATGGCCTGTTTGATCCTGAAAAGACTGTCGTGGTTCAGCTAACTAAGTCCTATCGGTCAACCAAACAATTGACTGACTTTACTAGGCAAATTCTGCGTCAAGGTGAAAAGATTGAAGCCTTTGACCGGCAGGGACCCAAGCCGGTATTTTGGGGCCGTCAGACCACTACTGCAGCCATCGATGTCATCGACCAGTTGCTAAAAGAAAACCAGCAGGCTAACTTAACAACGACAATTATCGCCAAGGATTTGGCCGCCGCGAAGAAAGTTGCTCAGAAGTTAAAGGATCTGGGCACTAAAGTTACGTTAATTGCTACGGCTAATCAGCGGTTGGCCGTGGGTACGCTGGTTATTCCGTCCTACTTGGCTAAGGGATTGGAATTTGATGCCGTCATTATGTGGGGGGCTTCTGCAGCGAACTACCACCGCCTCGATGAAACCCAGCTCGTATATACGATTACCTCGCGTGCGATGTACAAGCTTGACCTCGTGTACACAGGAGCGCGAAGCCCGCTGCTTGAAGTTGATCAAGGAACCTTTGAAGAAAAGTAGGTATAATAATGCAAAAAGCTCCCACTAATTTTACTTTTAAAAAAATTTCTGAGATGTCCGGTCGTGAAGTCTTTTGTCTCGCCCGTCTGCGGGTTGACACCTTTGTGTGTGAGCAAAAAATCACGGACCCCGAGTTGGATGACCAGGACCTAGAGGCCATTCAAATTTTTGCACTGAATCAAGCTCAAACTAAGGCACTGGCAGTTTGTCGGGTGTTCCAAGAAGATGGTAAGTGGATGCTTGGTCGGGTCGCAGTTGCCCGTGCAGCCAGGGGACAGGGACTAGGAAGAAAGATGATGGAGCAAGTGCACGAGTATTTGAAGCAGCACGGCGTTGAACGGCTGTACTGTCATGCTCAATTACAGGCTAAACCATTTTATGATTTTCTAGGTTACAAAACGACGGGCGCTAACTTTTTCGAAGCTGGCGTCGAGCACGTCATGATGTATAAAGATTTAAAAGACAAAAAAGCGCGTGAGTAGGTGATTTTAATAGTCACTGCTGAAAATATGAAGGACGAGGTTGATGAAGAATTACTTACAATTCAGTCGTGATGACTGGGCTCAACTTGCTACTAGTGACCAGGTTAAAATTTCGCCAGCAGAATTGGCCAAGCTTAAGTCGCTGGGAGATGTCATCAATCTAACGGATGTACAGCAAATTTATGCTAGTTTAATTGCCTACATTGATTTGGCCTACCAGGAGAAGCGCGAGTTGCAGCAAAAGCAGCGTGTCTTTTTGCGGCAAAAAGTTGCAGGTGCGCCCTTCATCATCGGTATTTCTGGGTCGGTGGCCGTAGGCAAGTCAACCACTGCCCGCTTGCTGCAGGTGCTATTGAGCCGGACTGAGGCAGATTTGCAGGTGCACTTGATGACCACAGACGGCTTCCTTTACCCAAACCAGGAGTTAAAGCGGCGCGGTTTGTTTGATCGTAAGGGTTTCCCCGAGAGCTATAACATGGCCATGCTTAGTGATTTTTTAAAAGATGTGCTTAGTGGTAAGGAAGACATCGCCTACCCGTTATACTCGCAAGAGTTAAGTGACATTGTGCCGGGAAAATATGGTCATGTAAAGCGGCCCGATATTCTGATCATTGAAGGAATTAACACGCTGCAATTACCAACCAACGGGCAGATTGTTACCAGTGATTTTTTTGACTTTTCCATTTATATTGATGCGGCTGAAGACTTGATTGAAAAATGGTTTATGCAGCGCTTTGTACGGGTACTTGAACTAAATAAGCATAATCCCCAGAATTTCTATTATGAAATGGCCAATGGACCTCGCGGAGCTGCCCTGCAACTGGCTCAGGACACCTGGCAGATGGTCAACCTGGTCAACCTACGCGAGTATATTGCACCGACCAGGCAACGGGCCGACCTGATTTTGCATAAAACGGCAGGTCATTTGATTGATCGGATCTACCTGAGACAATTTTAATTTGTTATAATTAGTGCTATGAAGACGATATATTTACTATTAATCAAAAAATTCGCATTGCCGCCCGCGTGACTCTTTTTTGTTTTGGTTATTTTTAAGTGAAATTAAGGGAGAATAAACAATGGTACAGGCAATTAACTTAAAAAAGGGTATGGTTTTCAGTCAAGCCGGCAAGATGATTCGAGTACTGAAGGCTAACCACCACAAGCCTGGCAAAGGCAACACTGTTATGCAGATGGACTTGCGTAATATTGAAAGCGGTGCGGTTGTGCATAAGACGATGCGGCCAACGGAAAAGGTTGAATTAGTTGACATGACCAAGAAAAAAGCCCAGTTTTTATATAATGAAGGCGATGTTTATACCTTCATGGATACAGAAACTTACGAACAATATGAAGTTACTAGTGAGCAACTCGGAGATGACCGCTTATATTTAATGCCTAATATTGACGTCCAGTTAGAATTTGCCAATGGTAGCAAACTACTTGGAGTTGAGCTGCCAGCTACGGTTACGATGAAGGTCGTCCATACTGAACCAAGTATTAAAGGTGCAACGGTTACCGGTTCGGGCAAGCCAGCTACAATGGAGACTGGCCTGGTGGTTCAGGTACCTGACTTTGTTAAAGACGGCGAAGAACTGATTATCAATACCAGCGAAGGTGCTTACAAGGCACGTGCCGAGAGCGGAAGATAAAACAAAATTTCAACACAAAAGAGCTACAATTTTAAATTGTAGCTCTTTTGTGTTGAGGCTGTTTAGATTTAAAAAGTTGCTTTTAACAAGATTAGTAGTATTTTTTCCTAAATTTTCCTGGTGACATCCCCGTAGCTTCCTTTATCTTTTTATAAAGATGTGACGCATCAGTAAAACCACAGGAGATAGCTATTTTTTCTAAAGGTATAGTAGGATCTTTTACTAGTAAACTTTCAGCCGCCTTAATCCGAATATTTAACAGATAAGCGTGGATGCTTATCCCGGTATATTTTTTAAAATCTCGAGATAATTGTGAGTAACTCATTGAGCATTTTAGGGCAATGTCTCTTACCGTTATTTTTTGACTAAAATTTTGCTCCATGTATTCTGCAGCGCTATGAATATAGCTGGGAATAGAATGAAAATCGCTAGAATAATTAGTGATTTGGTTTTCTTGGGTAACAGAAAGGTTGCAAATTAAGTTATAGGTTAGATTAGATAAGAATGGTTCATTTTTTCCATCGGAATTAGTCGATATTAACCTAAAAATTCTAGTAAATAAATTTTCGATATTTTTACGAGGAGAAAAAACGGGTAGCGCATTTTCTGTGATTTTGTTAAATATTTTTTGCATGAAGGGGCTATTAAAGTGTAAAAAATAAAACTCACTATCAGTAACCGCTTTATAAAAATTAGGCTCTTTACAATCTAGCAATACTATTTGATTTTTTGCGTGAAATTCTTGATTATGGAAGTAGAATTTCATTTCGCCTTTATATATGTAGATATATAAAAATGAATCCATAAAATCTCTTTTTACTTCATAGGGATAGCTAACATGGTATTCGGCTCCAAACATTGGATAAAAATATATTTCATGCGCTAAATCACTAGGATTATTATAAAAAATACCCTTTTCAACTGTAACACCGGTTTCTTTTTCGGGAATAAAATCTTGATACTTATTCATTTTATTCCTTCTCCATCATCTAATTGGTGGTGTTTTTGTGGCTCATAGCCATCTTGAAATCCTGATTGAAGTTCTTCAAGTGATTTTCCCTGGGTTTCTGGTATAAATTTAATAGCATATAATAGTGAGACAACGTTGAGAATTGTAAATACCACGAACGTTTTGCCCAGTCCAAGATGTTCAAGCAGGATGGGGAAGAGGTAGCCAACTAAGAAATTAGATAGCCATAAGAAGAATGTCGCAATTCCCATGGCCATTCCGCGAATCGCTTGTGGAAAAATTTCTGATAATAGTACCCACACTATCGGTGATACACCGCCTTGGAAAAATATCAGGAAAATTGCCATTAATAACAGCATGACAAACGGGAAAATAAAACTTCCTTTGAGGAAAAATGATAAAACGCTAATCGTTAACATTGTAATGGTTGTTCCACAGATGGCGGTAATGACCATTTTTCGTCGATTAACTACGCCCATTATCCGGATACTTGCAATAGTTGCGAGCGTTGAAATAATACCATTACTGATATTTGCTATTAAAGCTGCGGAATGACTAAATCCAGCATCACTTAGTACAGTAGTTCCGTAAAACATAATGATATTAATTCCAATTGCCTGCTGCATTATCCCTAAGCCGATACCAATTAGAATTAAACGACGAATCCAGGGCGTTTTTAGGTCCTTAAAAGTAACTTTTTTCTGTTTGCTATTTGCTGTTAAAGAAACTTTTATTTGAGCAATTTCAGCTACTGCGGTCTTTTTACTATCACGTATTTTTTCTAAGTTATGCAAGGCCTGCTGGTCATTATGTTTAGTAACTAACCATCTTGGCGATTCAGGTACCCTGTTTATTCCAATTAAGAGCAAAATTTCAGGAATTAACCCAACCGCTAGCATGTATCGCCAAATGCCGCTATAACTGCCTAGTAATACTCCAAATAAGGCATTAATAATATAGGAAAGTAATTGCCCAACAACAATCATCAATTCATGATGATTAACAAATTTTCCTCTAATTTGTGGAGTTGATAACTCAGCCAGAAAGACAGGGCTGATAACAGACTCAGCCCCCACTGCTAATCCTAAAACAAAGCGACATAAAATCATTACATATGCATTAGGAGCAAAAGTACAGCCAAGAGTCCCTAAAATAAAAATCCAAGCCGAGTACATTAAAATACGTTTTCGGCCAAAGTGGTCTGAAAGTTTCCCACCAATTATTGCCCCAAATGCCGCGCCTAAAGTTATCCCACTAGTGACTAGACCTTCGTCTGAAGCATTTAGGTTGAGCTGACTTGGTTTACTCATAAAAGTCAAGGAACCATTGGTGGCTCCGGTATCGATTCCAAAAAGCAAGCCGCCTAGGGTAATTATCCAGCCATAAGTCTGTAAATTAACCATTTTTTTATTGGTTGTAATTATGTCTTCCGATTTGGAAGTTGTATTTTGATTGTTATTCATTTAATCACCATCTCTAATTTAAAAACAAATCAGTTCAGTGATGTAATCATTTGAAAATAGGCTTGAGCTTAATTTATCCATTTTTTGTTTTTTTTGCAAGTGTACCCGCTTTCAATAAGTGGAACTTATAAGTAGGGAGCTGTGCTATGTAAGTGTTAGATAGAACTATCTTATTTTCATAATTATTTTTCTTTTAAGCAGCAAACTTGACTAGACTGTTATTTTAACCCTTTTATTTGGATAATAAGTGATAAAAAGTACATTTATTAGCTGCAAAAATACCTTGACTTTTTAAATATCTTTTATAAAAAATAAATAACTCGGATTTATAATTTAGTTTAGGTTTTTGTATTTTTAAGATAAATATTTAAAAACCCTATTATAACAAGCATAAAGTAAAAATAACTAAAGTGTAATTACTAGCCAATAAGTTAATCTGATAAAAACGCTTGCAAAAAACAAAGTCGATTTTACAATACACTTAAGTGATTGCAATCACGAAGAAAATAGGTTTAAGAGTCTACATTAACTAGACTTTTATTATTCGTTCAAAAAATATGGTTAGCTTTTGTTAATATGTTGCAATAGCTCTATAGAACATATTGTAGAAAAAATGGAGATTGCAAAATGCAAGAAAAAAGTTATGAGAATAATCATCATGGTTATTTAGTTCTAGTTGCATGGATTGCATGTATGGGGGCGCTTTGTTTCGGCTTCGATACTGGGGTTGTAAACGGGTCGCTTGATTTTATGGCAAAACCCGGTCAGTTAAACTTGTCAGCATTTGAACAAGGAATTGTTTCGAGTGGATTAACCTTTGGTGCAGCTTTTGGTGCAGTTTTTGGTAGTCCATTAAGCGACCGATTAGGTCGTAAAAAACTGATGATTTGGTTAGGCATACTGTTTACACTGACTGCCTTGGGCTGTGGCTTTGCACCTAATACAGCAATTTTAATCGTTTTAAGAATTATCATGGGCCTGGCAGTAGGGGCGACCTCTGCGCTAGTGCCCGTATATTTAGCAGAAATATCACCGGCGAAAGAGCGCGGTAAGTTTGTCAGTATGAATCAATTATTAATCGTTGGTGGTCAAGGCCTCTCATTTTTGATTAATGCTATTTTGGGTAATACCCTTGGTGTTCATGATGCAGCTGTATGGCGGTTGATGCTCGGTGTCACAGCTATTCCTGGAATATTGCTGTGGTTTGGAATGTATCTTGTGCCTGAGAGCCCGCAATGGTATGTCAATAAAGGAATGTTTGGGGATGCTCTAAAAGCTCTTTACAGAGTTAGGAGTAAGGCACAAGCAGAAGCAGAAATTGATGACTTAAAGAAAAATGCTGAAGCCTTGCAGCAAGAAAATGCCGAAAAAGCTTCCTTCAGAGATTTTAAGAAACCGTGGATTTTACAAATTGTTATTACTGGTTCGCTGTTGGGGATTTTTCAACAATTTGCCGGCATCAATTCTGTTATGTATTACGGCACCAAAATCTTAACGTCTGCTGGCTTTGGTAGCAATACATCACTGTACATGAACATTGCAAATGGTGTCTTTTCAGTAATCGGTGCTATTGTCGGCATGTATACAGTAGATAGGTTAGGTAGAAAGCCTTTACTGTTAATTGGTTACATTTTCTGTTCGATTGCTTTAATTGTTATCGCCCTGATTGGTAGTTTTGCACTACATACTTCTTGGGCCCCATTCGCAGTCCTAGTTATTTTATTGATTTACATTGTTATTGATCAGGGTACGCTCGGTCCAGTTACTTGGCTGCTCAATTCTGAAATTTTTCCGGCGCGGTATCGCGGGTTAGGTACAGGTATTACAATTTTTGTTTTATGGATGGCTAACTTCATTGTTGGCTTGCTTTTCCCAGTTATTCTTTCTGTTTTAGGCATTTCATCATTTTATATATTTGCCGTATTCTGCTTGCTTGGCGCCTGGTTTGTTAAAGTTAGAGTTCCTGAAACCAAGGGAGCATCGCTTAGTAGCATTGAAGGCTTTTTCCATGAGAGATATGACAAATAAAGAAATTGTAGTTAGTTATTAAGGAGAAAATATTATGTCAAAATACGATATTAATAAAAATATTAAATTAGGTATTTGTCCGATTGGTTGGCGAAATGACGATATTCCATCTATTGGTGCTGAAAATACCTTTCCGCAACTTTTAAGCGATGCTGCACTTGCAGGCTTTAAAGGTGTAGAAGTGGGTGGCTTTTTCCCTGAAGCGAATGAAATCAACTATGAGCGAAAATTGCGCAACATAGAAATTGCTGGTCAATGGTTTAGCAGTTTTATCATTCGTGATGGAATTGACCAAGCAGCGGCAGATTTTGAGGAGCATTGTAAAAATCTCCAGGCACTTGGTGCCCATATTGCTACTGTGTCGGAACAGACATACTCAATTCAACAAACTAGTAAAAATATTTTCAAAGACAAGCCATATTTTACTGATCAGGAATGGGAAGAAGTTTGTGAGGGTTTAAATAAATATGGTGAGATTGGCAAAAAATATGGTGTTAAAGTGGCATATCATCACCATCTGGGAACCGGTATCCAAACTTTTGAAGAAACGAAAAGATTAATGGATAACACTGACCCAGAAAAAGTTAATTTGGTATTTGATACTGGTCATGCTTATGTGGCAGAAGGTGATGTTATGCCAATGCTTAACGCGTTTGTTGAGCGAGTCGTGCATGTTCACTTCAAAGATGTTCGTAAAGATAAAGAAAATGATTCTAGGGCAAGAGGATTGTCATTTCAAGATTCATTCATGAATGATATGTTTACAGTGCCTGGTGATGGCAGTATTGATTTCAGACCAGTCTTTAAGACTTTAGCCGATCATAAGTATACTGGGTGGATTATGGTGGAAGCCGAACAAGATCCCAAAAAACATAATCCTTTTGAAATGGCGGTAAAAGCACATGAATATATGGAAAATGAATTGTTTATGCCGTACGAAAAGAAAAATTTAAACTAGTTTTCGTCTAAGTTCCTTTTTAAAATAAAAGAGAGGTTTTAATAATATGATTTTTGATAAGTCCATTAAATGGGATAAAGTCTATGATGTAGTAGTATTGGGATTTGGTGGTGCAGGTGCCAGTGCAGCAAGATTTGCAGCAGACAAGGGGGCTAAGGTGCTGCTAGTCGATAAGGCTCCAGAGGGGCATGAGGGTGGTAATACTAGGTATTCCGGTCAAAATGTTGGTTACACCCCAGATCCGGTGAAATTCAGAACATACTACAAACAGCTTGCACAGGGCTTTCATATTGATAAAGATGTGGAAGATACAGTAATTAATGGCTTAGCAAATATGAAAGACTACTTTACAAAATATTTAGGGGTAAAGCCGTTTGTATTTGGAGAGCATCCTGAAGATAACCCGTTGACTCATACTGCTGACAACCAGACAACGGCCACACATCCAGAATTTACCGATTCGTCATCATCAGAATTAATGACGGTTCACAATGGTATGTTTGATTCTGCACTGTGGACTGTGTTAAGGGAGTTAGTAATAGACCGGGTAGATAATATTGATGTTTGGTATGACTCACCAGCCGTTCATATTATTCAAGCCCCAGACAAAACTGTAGTTGGTGTTCAAATTAACCGGAAGGGCAAGATAAGGAATATTGGTGCCCGTAATGGTGTGGTTCTTTCTACCGGTGGTTTTTCTAACAGTAAGATAAAAATTCAGGATTTTATTGGTGAACATCACTTAGCCCCAGTTGGTACACTTTATAATACCGGTGATGGTATTGATCTTGCTATTGAAGCGGGAGCTAGATTATGGCACATGACGACCTATAACTCAGCCGGAATTGTTGGCGATTTAACCTTACCAGTTAAAGAAGGGGAGCGTAGCATTTTCCAACCAGCTGATATTGATGCCAAGGAAATGTACACCGGAAGTATTTTTGCTGTTAGTGATGATGGTACAAGGTACTGCCGCGAAGATATTTTTAGTATTGAAGGCTGGTTTTACAATCACGGTCAATGGAGGACCCCACAGGCCCCAATTAAGCCGTATGTTATTTTTGACCAGAAGCAATATGAGCAGCTGGCCAAAATCGACCATATGCCATATCAACGTGCCTTGAAGAATTTTCTGATAAGTGCGGATAGTGTTGATGAACTAGCTAAGAAAATTGCTGTTGATCCTGAAACTTTAACAGCAACAATTGATACTTTTAATTCATATGCTGAATCTGGTAATGACCTAGACTTTCACAGGGCAACCGCTACCCTGGCGAGATTTGATGCAACGGATACTATTTATGCTTTGCCAATGGTTCAGTCTGTTGCTCAAACTCACGGTGGCCCAAAGCGAAACGGGCAAGCAGAAATAATGGATCCATTTAATAAAGCCATTCCCCATCTATATGGAGCTGGTGAATTAGGTGGAAATATTGTCAGAATTTACCAAGGTGGAGAAAATCTGGCAGACTGCTTAATCTTTGGTAAGGTTGCAGGTGAAAATGCTGCTGAAGAAAAAGCCGATAAATATGGTGTATTCAGCAGTGCCCCGGATGTTACTTCAGGTGCATCAGTCAAAGAAGATGCTGACTTGTTAAGCGATATGAAGAAAAAGTGCCGGGTTAAGTTAGATAAGAATCAATATTTAGGTACAAGTTCTGCCGGTATGGGTAATGAGATAGTTGTTCGTGTCACAGTAGATGATGATCAAAACATTAAGAACATTGAGGTTTTGCAAGAAAGCGAAAGCGAAGATTATGGTAAGCGTGCAATTAAAGCATTACCGAAGATAATGATTGAGAAAAACACTTATGACGTTGATGCAGTATCAGGCGCCTCCTCTTCTAGCCGGGCCATGAGAGAAGCGGTTAAAATGGCATTGGACAGTGCAAAAGAAAAAAAGTAATAAAGATTATAATGGCTAACAAATAATGTTTTGTTAGGATATCAAATTTTCTATAAAACTCGTAGTTAACTTTTTTCGGAATGATAAAAAATTTACATTCAGATAGCAAGTTCTACGAGTTTTTTGCTAGAAATGAGGTAATAAAGGATGTTAAAAGGGAAAATACCGGTTACAATTTCGGCAGATTTAATAAACAAGTTTAACCAGGATACAACTTTTTTTGTTAGCAGCAGATTATTGGCACTAATGACGCTAGGCAAAGAAAATGAAGGGCTAATAACAAGACGTGAGTACTTGCAATATTTTAATACACTGACCATTGAAACGGGAGCTAAATTAATTGCAGATGGACAGTCGGGCTTTGGTAACGAATTAAGTGTGTGGACCGCCGCAGCTGAATTAGGTCGAGCTGGAGCAAAATACTTAGTATTAAATGATCAAAAGTGGCCAGCAATTTCCGTGGGAATTTCTGGTGCAGTTACAGAACAAGCCTTTCTTAAAAAGGTTAGGGCGGCAATTTCTGGTGGTGAAAATTATGCTTTACAAGTTATTCCTAAGTTGGAGGGCATAAGTGCATACGGCTATGAAGGGCTTGTTGAGCGGATACAGTTGTTGCTGCAACTTGGGATACAACAAGTTATAGTCTCGCGGATAAGCAAAAAGGAACTCTTAAAACTAAAAACAGAAAGATTTAAAGATCACTTGGGCATTGCATTGGATGATTCAATGCTGTCGTTATCTGAAGCAGAAGCCATCAAGCCGATGTTTATCCTTTCTGTACAGCAGACGCTTAACCGGATTAATGCTATGAACGATGAGCTTTTAAGGGAGGATGATTATGCAAAATAAAGCAAAGATGATGCGGCTATCATTTAATAATCGTGTTCGAAATGGCAAAGAAATGCTGATCATGCCGGTTGTCGGGGATGGCTTATCGGCAAAAATTTGTGAAAAGTCAGGGGTTAAAGCTATTAATGTAACTGGTACAGCTATTAATTCCACTTATGGTAAGCCTGATATGGGTTTTGCTGATTTTTATACTTTATTTAATCAAGCTAAGGAAATAGTCGAAAATGTTGATATTCCAGTTTTATGTGATGTTGGGACGGGACATGGATTTCAAGCCAATATAGCCCGGACCACCTATAGTTATGAAGCTATTGGAGTTGCCGGAATCTATCTTGATGATGGAGTTTGGCCTAAGGAATGCGGCCAAATGGCCAAGACCATGATTGCACCAAGCTTAGAGGTAACGCAAAGAATCAGGGCAGCTGTTGCTGCGAGAAAACATCCGGATTTTACGATTATGGTTCATTCGGCCGCGCGAGCCAGCTATGAGCTAGACCAGGCTATTGATAAATTTCAAGCTTATATTGAAGCTGGCGCAGATATGTTATACGTTGACAAGCTTACTAGTGTCAAAGAGCTGCGCCAAGTCGCCCGCAAAATACCTAATGTACCTTTGTTTGTAAATCTTAATGGTTTAAGCCAACCAATTGATTACCAGGAACTGTTTAAGATGGGTTACGCCATGTCTACTTTTGATAATGAAGGACTGTATTCAAGGGTAGCTGGTGAACAAGCTGCTTTAAAAGGTGAACCATTTAATTTTAGTATGCAGAATCAAGCTGAAGGGTTTAAAAAAATAGTTGATACAGATAAAATGATTGAACTTGAAAGTAACTATGCTGAATAGTTTGGGAACTTCACATGAATAAAGAAAATACCAAATTTTTAAGTATAGTAACCTTGTTTTGGTTTGCACAGTATGTTTATGTTCCTTATCAAACTCCTTTTTTAACCGCCATTAACGTGACCTCAGGTTTTGTGGGGCTGATTATTGGATCTTATGGTTTTGCGCAAATGGTGCTTCGAATTCCATTAGGAATGTTAGCTGACTGGCATTTAAACCACCAAGTTATTATTGTTACCGGTACCTTGTTGACAGGGTTAGCGGCACTTATTAGGCTAATATTCCAGACTGGAATAGGATTTTTAATAGGAAATATCGTTTCTGGAATTGCTAGTGCAACTTGGCTGTCATTTATTGTGTTATTTTTAAAAATTAATTCTAACGCCAGCAAAGTAGAAAATATGGCAGTCCTGGTAATGGTCAATAACTTGGGGATATTATTAGGATTTCTTGTTTCGAGTTTACTATATTCAAGTTTGGCTATGTCAGGATTGTGTCTATTTAGCGCTTTGGCTGGCATGTTAGCCTTTATTTTGTCTTTAACTCTACCGCAGCTTAAATTTAAAAAGAATGCCGGAAAAAAACCATTAGGTAAACTTGGCCAAGTTTTTAAAAATAAAACACTAATAGTTTGCGGGGCATTGGCCTTTATTCAACAAGGAATACAGCAGTCGACAACAATGTCATTAACGATGCAAATGGTTAGGGAAATTGGTGCACCGGCATATTCTGAAGGATTATCAGCCATAGTCTATATGGGGTCAGCGGTTCTACTGGCAAAATCAACTTCTGCAAAATATCTTACGAAATTCACCAGGAGAGGGATTTTACTTGTTAGTTTTATCTTGCTAGCAGGGTATTGCTTTTTAATTCCGCTAGTATCTTCAATCTATTTAATTTATTTATTACAAATTATTCCAGGTATTGGAACCGGTATCTTATTTACAATTCTAAATGCTGAAGCAATTTCTGTAGTGCCGTCGAACACCTTATCCACAGCGACAGGAGTTTTTCAATCTATTTATGCTTTAGGTATGACTACTTTGCCTATTTTTGCGGGCCAATTGTGTGCAAGGTACTCGATAACTATCTCTTTTTTTAGTATGGGTTTGTTTGCTTTAATAGGTGGGTTAATCGTAATCAAATTTTGGCCAAAATAGCATAAAAACTTTGATTCGTTTTTACATTTTATGAATACTAATTTACATTGAGGTGCACTAGGAAAGCTCTATAATGAAAATTGTAACAATTGAGCGAAACCGCTTACGAACTAGCAGTAAATGTAAATTTTAGGAGGAAAAACATGACACTAAGAATAGGTATTATTGGTTGTGGTTATAAAGGCGGCGATCATATTGACCGTGTAGCCAATCAAATTAATGGTGCAACTTTAGCGGGCGTGGCTGATATTAAGCAAGAACGTGCTGAAAAATACGCTAAAAAGTATGGCTGTAAACATTTCCAAAGTGGAGAAGAATTAATCGCATCTCCTGACATTGATGCGGTAATGGTAGTTACTCGTCCACATGATACTCATGTACCATTTGTACTTAAATCGCTTGAAGTAGGTAAGTATGTTTTTACTGAAAAACCACTGTCAACTTCAGCAGAAGACTGTAAACGCGTTGTGGAGGCTGAAACTAAGATTGGTAAGCGCCTAGTACAAGTCGGGTTTATGCGGCGTTATGATAATGGTTATCGTCAAATTAAGCAGGCAATTGATGAGGGTACCTACGGGAAACCATTGCTACTTCACATGACCCATAGAAATGAGACCACGGTTTCGGACTATTACGATAACGATGCCATTGTTGAAACTGCTATCCATGAATGTGATATTATGCACTGGTTAGTTGGTAGTGATTATGACAAAGTTTCTTGCTTTATTCCGGCTGCACAAACCAGATATACTCATGAGGGCTTAAAAGATCCGCAATGCATGACTTTTGATACTAAGAACGGTATTCATGGCGATCTGGAAGTATTTGTAAATAATCATAATAGTTATGATATTAATTGTGAAGTTGTTTGTGAAGAAGGTACTATCTCTTTGACCAGCCCGATCTTTTCAAAAGTAAAGACGCAGGAAAGAGAACAGACAGCAATTCCTGAAAATGACAGTTACCGTTTCCGTCAGGCTTTTGACTCAGAGATTCAAGATTGGGTAAACGGAGTTTTAGCTGATCACCTTAATCCAACTGCTCCTACCACTTGGGATGGCTTAATGGCTTGCGTAGCCGCTGATGCCTTGGAAAAATCGCGTGATAATGGCTTTGTAAGAGAGCCAGTTGTATTGCCAGAAAGACCAGAGTTGTACAAGAACAAGTAATAGGAGACGCTTTATGAAATTAGCATATGATGCTTCAATGTTTCGTGATAGTACTCCATTACATGAAACGATTGATAAAGTAGCAGCATTGGGTTATAAATATCTTGAATTAGCACCAAGAACAGACTTTTTTTGGTTTTACCAGTATCCAAAAGCAAATTCTGCGATGATTTCCAAGGTTCGCCAGTGGTGTAAGGATGCGGGAATAGAAATTTCTTCACTAGTACCTGTTCAGCAATGGTCGTCTCCGGATGAACAGGAGAGACAGGCAGCTGTCCGTAATCTGAAAAGAACGATTTGGCTTGCTTCAGAACTAGGCGTTAATACCATTAATACTGAATTTTCAGGGGATAAATATAATTCCGTAGCTTCAGAAGGACAATGGTATAAGTCGATGGAGGAATTACTGCCAATTTTTGAAAAGGAAGGAATTTACCTTGAAATTCAGGCCCATCCGAATGACTTTATTGAGTCTAGTTATTCAGCAGCCCAGCTGATTCGTTCGCTTGATTCTAAAAACGTTGGTCAGGTCTTGTGTTCAGCTCATGCGTTCTATTCTGATAATGGCAAGGGTAATGTTAGAAAACAAATCTTGGATTCAAAAGATATACTGAGCCACGTTTTAATTGCTGATACGTTTAATTATGCAGGTTCATATGGACTTAGGTATACCATCAACCCACCTGCCGCTCCAGTTACTATTCATCAGCACTTAAATCCTGGTGAGGGCGAAGTGGATATGGCTGCATTCTACTCTACTCTTCGTGAGATTAATTTTGATGGTATTGTCACTAACAACGTCTTTATGTGGCCTGATCGGATTGAATGGTCAAACGAGCAGACCTTAAAGTCAATTAAGGCAGGTCTTCATATTAAATAGAAGAGGAGGACAGAAGCTATGCTTTCTGATAATGATTTTTGTATTAATAGAAAGGCTGCACCTGGATTAGATCTGAAGGACTTTATTCAAATGGTTGCAGACCTTAATATTAAATATGTGGAATTACGTAACGACATAACTGGTAGAGTTGCTAATTCGACAATTTTAGATGGTTATCAACCTGAAGAAATCAAGCAATTACTTGATGAAAAAGGGATTGAAGTTGTTGATATCAATGCCCAGGGTAATATGGATCTAGCTCAAAATCTGGATGAAAACTTAAGCAGTCTAGAAGAAATGATTTCAATTGGTAGAGTCTTAAACGTAAAAAACATCCTATTTTGTCCAGTTAGGGATGCCAACGATTCAAGAACAGGTGATGAACGTCGTCAAGGCGCAATTGATAATATGAAAGTCTACTCTAAAGTATTAAAAGCAAACGGCATGAGTGGTCTACTAGAACCGTTAGGTTTTGTAGACGCTACTTTGCAGACACCATGGCTTGCCCAGGATGTTATTAAGGCGGCAAATGTTGACAATTTTAAACTCGTGGCAGATAATTTCCATTACTATCTAGCTGATGTAACTGAGCATGACTTTGCGACTAAAGTTGATCCATTTATGGTTGGTTTAGTTCATTTGAGTTCAGTTGTTAATGAAAAACCGCGGGCAGACTTAGACGACGCCGATCGGGTTATGCTTGAAGAAAATGACATCATGCATGTCAACAATTTTGTCAAAATGATTGAGAACAGCACGTATAATGGCTTATACTCATTTGAACCATTTTCACCAGATTTATCTAATTGGGGTGCTGAAAAGGCTAAAAAAGAAATTATTCATAGTATAGATTTAATCAACGCTGAATAGACTAGATTTGAATAACAGTATTAATTGAGTGATTGGACATTTAAAGTTTAATGTTCAGTCGCTCTTTTTATATCCCATTTTATTGACTAGACTTCCTTAATAATAGATAACGGATGGCTAAATTTGTGCTCTTTAAGGAGGCTAATAATTGTATTCAAAAAGGCGGATAAAATCATTTTGTCCGCCTTTAATTAAGATGTTTAACAGAGTACTGAGAGAGTATGGCCTAACCTGCAATAATCTTTTTAATACTGCTAATAATTTCTTGCTTACATTTGTCATAGCTCCATTGATCAATTTCAGGGGCACAAGGTTCAAACGAATATAAACCAAAGTAGTTACTTTCTTTAAACCAGTTAGTCTGATCGATCGTTTTCATGATGTCCTCATCATTGTCACAAATAAATAAGCGGTCGGCATCGTCAGCTTCTTTTGGACTTTTGTTCGTTGGAATGGAGCTTAAGTGAATCAGACCAACGCGACTGACGTCAACTTTTTCATCAAAGTCCTTCTTTGTAACCTGTGCCTTATAATAATGGAAAGTATCCGCGATTAGCTTGAAGTTCTTGGCGTCAGCTTCCTGGAGAACCTGCTGAGCAACCCAAGGAAAGCGCAGAGATGAATCACCAAAGCCCAAGGGCTCAACTAAACCATTGATTCCAGCAGCACCGAGAATGTCTGAATAGGTGCGGATATTGTGGACTAAATCGGCAAACTTTTGGTCGTCGGTGCGTATGTCATGCGCGTTCCTAATTGGGGTGAAGAGGATGTGTTGGGCACCGATTTTCTGGGCGAGATTGACTAATTCAGTGACTGCTTGAATTTTATTATTCCAGTGACTGCGGTCATCCAAGTTAAATTCGGCCGAAATATTAGCTACATGAACGTCGTATTCCCGTTGAAGTTGATTAAATTCTGCACTAGACAAATCATCTAAAAAATTACTACCTTTGTGGATATCTGTCCGCAGCTCGATGTTATGTACACCGACTTCATTAGCCAATTTAACAAAGTCGCTTAGTTTTAATCCACCTGCACAACACCGGTTAATACAAAAATCGTTTAATTCTAGCATAGTTAATTCCTCCTAAATATTTTCAATTAATTTAATACTGGTTAATAAATTGTTTTTTGCAGTTTTGTAGTCCCATTTGCGAAGTTCATCAGAGAATGGTTCAAAAGAGAATAAGCCCCTAAAATCACTATTTGCAAACCAGTTAATACTAGCGTAGGCGCTAATTGCATCTTGGTTAGGATCACGCAAAAGCACACGGTTTTGATCGGAGAGCTCTTCTTTTGGCAGTTGGACTTCGACGGTACTCATGTGAATCAGTCCAACCTTAGCAACATCAAGCTTAGTGAATAGATCTTCAGGAGAAACACCACCCATAAACCAATGGAAAAGGTCCGCTACTACCTTAAAATTGGTGGCGTTTGCTGCTTCAATGATATCGATAGCCCTAAAAGGTGTTCTGATTGAACTTTCAGGGAAACCCAGTGTCTCAAATAAACCAAACATTCCTTCCGCTTGCAGACGATTAGAGAAAAGCTTAATTGTCTTGACACCTTCAGAGAACTTATCATTATCACTGCGAGGATCATTTTTGTCCATGACTGGGCAGAAGAGGATCTTTTTGGCACCGATACCCTTTGCAATGGCAATCATTTCGTCTAAATCGTCCAGGTTACTATTCTTTTGGACAAGCGAATCAGTATTACCAATAGAATTAATATCTTCAACTTGAACATCGTATTTAGTTAATAGGTCGTTAAACTCTGAAATGCTCATGCCGTCTAAAATGTTTGCGTTGTTCGGTGCTCCCGCCAAATCATTACGCAACTCTACATGCTTGATGCCAAGATCGTGAGCGAGCTTAATGAATTCGGCAACTGGTAAACCGGGCAAAACCTTACGGTTAAGACATAGATTTGAATTAGTAATCATCTAGAAACCTCCATTTGTAAAGTTAATATTATTTGCTATAAAAGCTTTTCTCATAATTAATAGTAGATAACAAAGGAAGGATGGTAAATGTAAAAATAGCGCGCATAATTGTATTTTTGACCTAATTGGAACGCGGTAAAATTCAAAATTTTTTGTCTATAAATAATTATGAAAGACTGCTTTAGTTGACTAGCTGAAGTAGCCTATTACCTGTCAGCATAACTTTTATTCTTGAGGTCGTTTACGCTAAAAGCTGTCGTGCGAGAAGGTCCCTAGAAGATGAACTAACGGAAGTTTTTGGGGCGTCTAAATAAATTGACTATTACAGCAGTAAAAGAACTTAGAGCAAACAAACAGGACTAACTCCTGCTGAATGTCGGAGTTAGTCCTGAGTTTAAAATCATTAATCTGTTCTAATCATGAATTGCCATACTATTTAAGGTTAGTTAGCTATTGGAGTTGAAGTCATCAAAATATATCATACCCGATTTGGACTATTCCAAGTTCCTGAGCCTTCATGCCGGATGGTATAAACAGCCGGTATAAAGCTAACTACAATGGTTAGCGAAGTAACTATCCACCACCAGATGATGTAGAGGGGAGCAAACAGCAGGTAACGGAGTTTGCTGGCTTGGCTATCGATGATTAAAGCAACAGCCAACTGGATTACGGCTGAGATTATCCCAAAACTTAGAAAGACTGCTGCAAGGGTAAGGATATATGGCAAATTACCTGTCCTAATGTTTAGAATTATTAAGACAACAGAAGCAATTATTGATATCCAGAAGAAAAACGCCCATAGAATACTGAAAGTTTGATCAAAAAACATGAGGGTCTGTCCGATATTAGCAAAGGGATGACACAGTACTTTCTTGAAATTGGTCAGCCAAACTTCAATTCCTCCTTTAGCCCAACGCTTACGTTGAGCATAGAGAGCCCCTGCCGTTTCGGGGACCGAAGTGTAAAAGGCAATATCAGGGGCAAATTTTGCAAACCAACCATTCAACTGTTGGTCCCATGCTGCACTGATATCTTCGGTAGCCCGATCTTGTCGAAATAATCCGACATCCATGACGGCACTTTTACGGTACATCGTGTTAGCGCCGCTGTAGGCGTAGACACCGCCGAACACTCCTTGTTCTACACGCTTAATGATTCCCACAATACTCGAGAATTCAACCGTTTGTGACTTGGTAATCAGTTTAGTCCGGTTTAAAACATTCATGTTGGCGGTAATTGCAGCAATATTGTCAGCACCTTTTTGGGTAAAGTAACGGAGATATTTTTGCAATGCGTCTGGTTCAGGGACAGTGTCCGCGTCATTACTTAAGATAAATTCTCCCCGTACAAAGGCTAAGGCCACATTAAGGGCGTGAGCTTTGCCTTTGTTACTTTTGATGCGAATGACACGCAAGTTTGGATACTTTTCTTGCAGTTTTTGCAGGATAAAGGGTGTGCGATCAGTTGAATAATCATCAACTACTAAAACTTCATAATTACTATAGGTTAATTCGGTTAGCATATAGGTAACAGTAGCTTCGATGCAAACTTCTTCGTTATGCGCAGGAATGACAATTGAAACCAGGGGCTCGTCCTGGTGCGCAAATTCTGGATACTTGAGCTTGTTCCCTTTGTAAAGATACTTATAGCACACGGTACCGACTAACCAGGCGATTGAACCGAGAATAGGATAAGAAATTAATATCCAGAAAAGAATGTTAAGAATAGTACTGCAGATTTGCCATAATTGGCTCATTGGTCGACCTCATTTAATTCAAATAAGTTTTGAATATAGTTATTGTCAAAATTTTGGTTACCTTCAACTTGATAAAAGTGTGCTGCTTGCCGCTGGGCCTTGTCGCCAAAATGCTGCTGGCAAGCTAATTCGACCACGTGCCCGCGCCGGCTACGCATCATTGACCGATTTGTTTCTTTTTGCGCAACCGCATGTTTGAAATGGAGGTTATTCCAAATGGTAACAATAATGAAAAAACCCGTGATAAAAACAAAAAATGTTCCAAAAAACAGCGCTAAAAAGTTTACTAGCTTAAACTCATCACTGAAATAGGCAATGCCCAATTTATGGGCTAGTTGTTGATTACATAAAGGTAAAAATACCCAAAAAATAGGAAAGAAAATGACCATCCAACTAACTAATGCAAGGATAGTTTGCCGTATTTTTAAGGCTTGATGGCCACTTTGAAAATATTTGTCTGAAGTTAATGGTGATACGCTATGCTTCATTTTATTCTTTCACTTCTCCCTTAAATTTAAGTATTAGCAAACCTTTTGGCTGCTAGTGCTTCCTAATCAGTCATCATTTAGGAAAAAATTCGCAGTCAACGCTAGTTGATTATTACTGAATCTTAAATAGCTTGAACATTCTTGCGATTTTAAATGAAAACAGATAACTACCTAACTTAATGTACTCTGTTAAACCCTTATTCTATTAAAATTTTCTAACTATTGCAATGATAATTTAGGGCGATTGGGACTTAATAAAGATAGTGCCAGTAGAACTATCTGAAATGAGCTTAGGACTGTTGAAGTAGCTTAGCGCAATATTTGCTATTCCTTATTTTGGAACTGCGGTTCTTTAAGCTTGCTGGGTGCGATAGGCCCGCCAAAAGGCAGTGTGGGTAGTTTACGCAAAAGCCAGGTGACTAGGGGATAAATGCCGGCTTTAAGCTGGCCCAAGACAGAAACCAGTACACCAAACCAGAGCAAGCAGGAACGGACAACTTTGGTGTAATAAAGAATACGGTTGGTTTGCACATCTTTGGCCGTTTTTACCTTGAAGTAGCGAATTTCTGCAGTAGTAGTTGATCGTTTAGCCGAAGTACTTGCAGAAAATAATTTACGAGCATCGTTGGTAGTTTTGTGGTAAATTGCATGATAAATTTTGCGCCAGGGATGAGCCCAGCCCATTCCGCGTTTCCCATAATTGGGAATAAGTGCTTTTTTAATCGTTCTAGTAGCGCGGCCTTTGGTTTTGGCCGCGATTGTTTTTTTGAGACTGGGCTTGCGTAAACCAACCTTAACCATGGTGTGTTTAGCCCGCCTAGTTTTCCCACTTGCAAGGGGTGTAGCCCTGTGCAAGTGCTTGTCCTAGTGTCATTTTGCTGATGTTTCCGTGAGCCCGACTTAAACCGCGACAAGATGGGGTATAATGGTACCTGCTACCAGAGGTCGGAGCAACATAAACTGTTCGACTATTCCGGTCATTAGCAGCTATCTGTTGCTTTTGTTGTTTTGGGTGCCTCTGCTGTTGTCTTTGGGGTTTTTTTCGGACTTTTTGGTTAGCAACTAGATGTCTTTGCGTAGCGCGTCTGCGGGCGCGAATTTTGCTTTCTTGTGCTTTTTTCTGTGCTAGCTTCTTTTGAGCAGCTTTTTTTGGTGTTTTCTCTAGCAGCTGCTCTTGCAGGGCTTTTTTGGTTGGCTTTTTTTCGGTTAGGTCCTTAGTATGCGCTTTTTTGGCTTGCTCGCTGCGTGCTATCTTGCTAGAGCGCGGCGCCGCGGCTTGGGAACTCTCAGCGTTTGACGTAAATTGGCCCCGATTATTGACTGCGATAATGACGGTGGTAATTAACCAGAACCACCACTTTTTATAGAATGGTTTCTTATACTTCATCTTATTGCTCCTTCAGTTTTTTCTTATCTTATTGTAATTACGGGACATCGGAGTGTCAATGCCCTTATCCTGGTTTCAGTAGCAATAAAAAAGCGGGGACAAGCCCCGTTTTCTTAATATTTTGTTGCAATAAGATCATCTTCCTGGCGGTGCTCCTGGATACGCACAATCTGCCAGATTAGATTGTCAGGCGGCATGGCACCTAAGTTGATGGTTAAGCTGCCATCCTGATAGTCAAAGTCTAGTTCTGTCCGGTTGTCAACCAGTTCAATGCGATTAGGCGCTTGTGCCATACCGGTAACTATAACTTGGGCAGGCACTGGACGATTAACAAATAGATACTTTTGATAGTGCATATGTCGATTCTGTAAGACAAAACCATGGTTGGCAACAAGTGAGCTGGGCTCACTCTCATTAAAGGCATGACCAAAGCGATGCATCCAGCGGTTAACTTGGTCGAGCAGAGCCTGCGCGCTTTCAGACAAGGTCCCATCTTCACTAACGGATAAGTTAATAATTGTTTTTTGGCCGTCCTTGCGCTGGTGCACCATGTGGTCGATGACTTTGTCGGCAGTTAGTTCTTCTCCCTGGTCTTCATCTACGAGTGCAATGACGTACTTATTGCAAGCTTGTTTGAAGTCGGCTCGTCGGTCATTTGTTGCAACAGCTCGGGCCCCGATATTCCGGGCCGTTTTAACCAAAAGATCGACATCTACATCTTTTCCGGTTTTTAGTTTAAAATTTAGAATGACAGCAAAGTCAGGATTCATTAGTTCTCTCCTTAGTACGTTTAGTATTAAGTTTAACGCAAAAGGTGGAAATTACGAAAGATGAAAATTATTATCTCACCCGCAATGAAAATGAAGGTTGACCGCGAATCTTTTCCGGTTAGGACTAAGCCGCAATTTATCACGCAAGCAAGCGCATTGGCAAGTTTTCTTAAGCAGTGTAATTTGGCTGAACTGCAACAGATTTGGCAGTCCAGTGAACGCATGACTAAGGAAGGGCAAAAGCAAATTAGTGCGCTTAAGCTGGCCCAAACCACCGGGCTTACGCCCGCAATTATTTCTTATTCGGGCATCCAGTACCAGTATATGGCGCCAGATCTGTTAACCAGCCCGGCCCTTGATTATTTGCAGCAAAATGTCCGCATTCTGTCTGGCTTATACGGACTTTTGCGGCCCTTTGATGGCGTCTGGCCGTACCGGTTAGAAATGAAGAACAAGGTACAAGGATTTAGTCAGCCTAACCTGTACAGGTTTTGGGGCAGCAGCCTAGCCGACACTTTATTTAGTCAGGATGATGTGGTCATTAACCTGGCTTCTAAGGAATATTCACGGAATATCACGCCTTTTTTGACGGATGCTCGCCAAATGATTAAGATTGATTTTCAGGAAGAACACACCGGCAAATGGAAGACAGTTGGCGTCCACGCCAAGATGGCTCGCGGTGAAATGGTCCGCTTTATTGCGGCAAACCAACTAACCAGACCGCAACAGTTACGAGACTTTAATGACTTTGGTTTCGCATATAATGAGGAACATAGTACATCAGATACTTATGTCTTCCGAACGAAGTTTGACTTTAAGCGTCATTAATAAGCAATAAAGTAAAATGGTTATTAACAGTAAAAAAATTAGCTAAAGTGAGGTTAAGATGGAAATTGTGTTTGTTCGGCATGGCCAGACAGATTTGAATAAGACGGGTCGTATTCAGGGATCATTGTTTGACCATGACTTGGATGCAGAAGGGCGTGTCGAGGCAGAAAAGGCGGCAGCCAAGTTCGATCCGTCCAGTTTCGAAGTGGTTTTTTCTAGTCCGATGACTAGGGCACTGACGACGGCCCGGCTTTTTGTTAAGGGTCAAAAGGAGATCATTGAGGATCAGCGACTAATTGAGTTTAACTTCGGTGAATGGGACGGGGAGTTTTTGCCAGAACTGGGCAAGCAGTATCCCGATGCAGTTGACCCGTGGGGTAAGGCAGCAGCCAATTACGTTAAGTATGCCCCCAGTGGTGCGACCTTTGAGGATTTGCATGAGCGGTGTGGCAGTTTTCTAAATGAGCTGCAAGCAAAGTATCCCAAACAAAAAATCCTAGTGGTCTGTCATGGCACTTTGATCCGAATGATGTTTGCTCATTATTTTACCAATGGTAATATGGATTACTTTGACACGATTAATAATTGTGCTTTGGCCAAGCTTTCATATCTTGATGGCTGGCCGCGAATTAATTATTATAATCGGGTGTTAAGTTGATCCGATTGCAAGGCTCTACAGGAGCCTTTTTATTTTACACTGATATTTTAAGAATACTTTTTGTTTGACGATTTTTTCAAGCAGACGTATTCTTGTCTAGGTGACACGGTGTCACTTTTTATGAAAGAAGGTGTCAACAAAATGGTAAAAGCGACTTTTACTAACTTGCCCGCGACAAAGAAAGCGTTAGTTCAGTCGGCCTTACTGAGAGAATTTAGCAACTATCCTTTGCAAAAGGCGCAGGTTGCTCGGATCGTCAAGGACGCCGGCATTGCTCGCGGGGCTTTTTACAAGTACTTTGATGATTTGCCGGATAGTTACCAATACCTCTATCAGTGCGCTCTTAAGGAGATTCATGCTCATTTAAAAATCGGGCCAATTTTTGATCCAAAACTGTTCTACCAAAGTGTAGTGCAATTTATTGAGCACACACAATCCAGTAAGTTTGCCGAGCTGATTAAGATGCATGTCCTCAGCAATGAAAGTGTAGTTGCCAAGCCATTTTCTAATGACGCCTCGATTGAATTGAGTCCGCAAAATTGGAGCGCGATGGTGCTCAGTCATGCGACAATCCACATGGTGCTTGAAAATCCAAGGCAAAAGAAGGCAGTATTGTCACGGTTTAAAGCAGGACTCGAATTGTTAGAAAAGGGAGCAAATTAGTGTTTTTAGCAATTAAAGAAATAAAACGAGAAAAACTGCGTTACGGATTAATCATCCTGATGATTTTTTTAATCAGTTACCTGATTTTCGTCTTGTCATCACTTGCGGTTGGCCTAGGCAGCGAAAACACCCAGGCAATCGAATCATGGCAAGCTAAGCAGGTGGTTTTAAACAAGAATGCTAATGTCAGCATGAGTCAATCAGTCCTTTCTAAAGACGATCTCAAAGCTGCCAAGCTTACTAAGGATGAGGCGCTAGTCGGCCAGACCCCAGTCGTGGTTAAGGATAAGCAGCGGCCCCAAATTTCAGCCCAATTTATTGGTATCAAGCGTAGTCAGTTTATTTATCAAGAGCAAGAAGTAATTGCTGGGCGAAAAGCCAAGGGTGGCAATGAAGTGGTAGTTGACCAGGCCTTTCAGACCAAGGGTTATCACTTGGGCGACAAACTTGAATTGAGTGGTTCGAAGCAAAATTACCGGATTACCGGTTTTGTTAAGAATGCTAAGATCAATATTGCTCCAATTATTTACGGGACGCTTACCAAGTGGAAGAAGTTGCGGCAGGGAATGCCAGATTTGCGGGCTTCAGCAATTATTTCGCGCCAGCCAGCGTACCACTACAATCACGAAAACAGCAAGACCTATCCCATTAAGCAATTTATTAACAAATTACCAGGTTATACTGCTCAAAACATGACTTTTCAACTGATGATTGGCTTTCTCTTCGTCATTTCATTAATTGTTATTGCGGTCTTTTTGTACATCTTGACCATGCAAAAAATGCACAACTATGCGGTAATGCGTGCGCAGGGAATTCCCAGTTCAACCCTCGTCAAAGCGACGGTCAGCCAGTCACTTATTCTGGTTGTGTGCGGAGTTGTGATTGGGCTGTTAGCAATGTGGGTTACAGCCCAAGTGCTTCCGGCCGCGGTGCCGCTGAGTTTTACTCCGCAAATCATCGTTAGTGGTACGGCTGGCATGCTTTTAACAGGGATTATCGGTAGTTTGATTCCGATTAGGTCAATTTTGAAAGTAGACCCGGCAAAAGCGATAGGAGAATAAAATGGCAGTGCTCGAATTAAAAAATGTGCAAAAAAAATATGGTACTGGTGCGGCTGAGGTTGTAGCACTTGACCAGATTAACTTTAAAGCTAATGAAGGCGAAGTGGTTCTAATCATGGGACCGTCTGGAGCGGGAAAAAGCACCTTCTTAACGGTTGCCGGTTCGCTACAAAAACCATCCTCCGGTCAGGTTAAAGTTGATGGCAAGAATATTGCTGAAATTTCGCCAGCAGAAAGTAATAATCTACGGCTACAAGAAATCGGTTTTGTGCTGCAATCATATAATCTGGTGCCTTTTTTGACTGTAGAAGAACAGTTTGAACTGGTGCGACGCGTCAAAAAGACTGGTAATCTTAATGATGCAGCCCTAAAGAAATTGCTTGCGCAGCTCGGCATCACTAACTTGGTTGACAAGTATCCAAGCGCATTATCAGGCGGCCAGCAGCAACGTGCAGCGATTGCCCGGGCGCTCTATGCTAATCCGGAAATTCTACTTGCAGATGAGCCTACGGCCTCGCTGGATAGTAAAAATGTCGATGAGGTGGGGCAGTTATTTAAAGACTTGGCCAAGGACTATAATAAGGTCGTTATCCTAGTAACCCATGATCCGCGGCTGGAACAATATGCAGATCACATCTATGAAATGATGGATGGTAAAATGACTAAAAAGCGATAATTATTGAATGGATATATAATAAATCAGAAATAAAAAAACAGTAGGGTCTATTTTTGTCTTAGCAAGATTAAATAAGAACTGCTGTTTTTTCTTGCTAAGTGTTATTTTAAAAGTGGCTTAAAAAGTTGATACAGTCATTGACAGTCGCACTTTAAAGGCAAAACTAATAATGATTTTCAAGGGCTGAAAAGTGTTTGGGTCTTGACAAAGGGACTTAAAATTTACTATCCTAACACTAGATAATAATTGTTATTTTTTGATTTAATAACCGGGGTCTTGGCCACATTTGTGGTTTAAGTCTGGTCTAGTTAAAGTGATAAAAATAACCGTTAGTGTAATGCGGATTTGCTAGTGCAGTCAGTGGCTCTATGAAGGTTAGCTCGGCTAGACGCAAAGGATATCCAACTAATTTTGAAGATGGAGTATAAGTAATGAATGAACTTCCTAAGGATAAAACTATTGAATTGTCAACGGATTATCAAAATCAACGGATCAATATCAACTTTTCCGATGATTTAACTGATGATCGCGAACGCGGCTATATCTTGTCTGCGGCGTTCTTTTCCTACTGTGCGGCGCAAGGCTTGAGCAAGGATGAGGTAAGTGACATGGTTTCATCATATTATGATGAGTTTTTAGACAGTAATGCATAAGCAGTACTGCAACTGTTGTCTAATGATGTTAGTTTTTGTGCTTGGTCAAAGCAAGAATTAATAAGTGAAATGACAGATAGGGATTTGACATGGCGAGAAGAAAAGAAATAGGAAGAAACAAGATTTTAAACATTGCCTACAAAATGGTCGTCAAGGATGGGGTTGAAAGTCTTACGGCCCGCAACATTGCTAAAGTGGGGCATTTTTCGACCCAGCCCTTATATCTTGAATTTAACAACATGCATGAATTGCGCAAGGAGGTTTTGCGCAAAATCGCAGATAATTTAAAGAATAATATCCTGCAAAAGAAATATACTGACAAACCGTTAATTGATATTGACTTATCCTATATTGAATTTGCCCAGGAGCACGAGAACTTGTTCCGGGCAATGTTTGTTGATGGGAAATTGGGTAGCGAAATTATTTCAGACACCTTAATTACGTTGGGAATTGAAAAGTTTAAGGAGCAATATCAGGACACCGATTACAGTGACGAAAAAATCAAAAGTATTGTCACTGCCAACTGGATTACCGCCATCGGTATTGCCTCTTTGATTGTTAATCGCATTGCTACCTTTTCACAGACACAAATTGTTAATGTCTTGACTGCCCAAATTAACGATGCCATTTTGAATGATTGGCTGAGTAAAACTGGTAAAGTTTCTATTTTTGATAATGTTACTGGAAAGAGCAAAAACTAAAAAAACGCGTAGAAGCGGGCGGGATATGCCGCCCGCTTTTGTATATTTAATTATCAAGATGGATAAAAAGCAAGTTTATGTCAGAAGGCTCGGAATGATGCTATAATCAAGTTAGAAATTAGTTTTCCGAAAGGTGGTTTTTTATGAAAATCCTTGCATTATCTGGCTCAAATGCCAATAATTCATTTAACGAAGCGTTGCTTAAGTATATTACTAAGCATTTCGCTGCTAAGTATGACTTTAAACTGGCTACTGTTAAAGGTATTCCCATGTTTAAAGAAGGTGAAAGCATTCCTGCAGCTGTCCAAACTCTGGCACAAGAGATTGAGGATGCGGACTTGGTGTTGATTGGTTCACCAGAACAACAACACTCAGTAACCAGTGCAACGAGTAGCGCACTTGAGTGGCTATCATCCGACATTCACCCATTTAAGGGTAAGCCAGTTGCACTTGTTTCAACTTCACCAATGCCTCAAGGTGCTGCGCGTTCCCAAAGTCGCTTGAAGAGTCTGTTGACTGCTCCTGGTTTTGGTGCTGTAGTCTTTAATGGTGATGAGTTTATGATGGGTACCGCACCGGCACAATTTGATGACAATGGTGACTTGAAGGACAAGTCAACGATTGAATTCTTGGGCCACTTCTTCGATGAAGTTGACGAGTGGTATGCACAAGTTACTAAGTAAGGAGGACCAAGAATGAAATTATTAGCAATTGTTGGTACAAATGCACCTTTCTCATATAATCGTTTCTTAGCGCAATTTATTGCTAAGCATTACAGTGACAAGGCTGACATTGAAGTAAAAGAAATTGATCAGTTAACACCTTTCTGCAGAACGGAAATGGCTGATGACTCAATTAAGGCTTGGATTGAAGACATTAAGAGTGCTGACGGCATCGTTATTACGATCCCAGAATATGACCACACTGTTCCAGCTGCCCTGAAGAGTAGTCTTGAATGGCTTGGTTCACACGCTGGTCCAAATGTGATGAAGATGAAGCCAGTTGCTGTTCTTGGTGCGTCATTTGGCGGCCAAGGTTCTAGCCGTGCGCAAGAAGATATTCGTGAAATTTTACTTTCACCTGATATGAGCGCAAACGTTTTGCCAGGCAACGAAGTTTTGATTGGTCAAGCTCCAGCTAAGTTCAATAAGGAAACTGGTGAGTTGACCGATAATGCAACGATCAAGCAGATAGATGGTTTGATGGATGCTTTCATTAAATTTGTTGAGCAAGCAAACAAATAAATTTTTGCTAGTTTGACTAGCAGAGAGTAAAATAGCCGGATAGGAGAACTGTCCGGCTATTTTTGTTTTAGAAAGGATCTTGGCATGAGTGACCCTCTTGTTTTACCAGTGAAGTCTGTTCGCAACCCACGTGATCTAGGTGGCTACCGCGGCCTTAATGGCCGCAAAATCAAGCTGCACCGCTTGTTGCGGACCGGGAATATCAGCAGAATAAGCCCTGAAGACGAGCGCTATTTGCTTAATTACGGCTTGACCAAGATTATTGACCTGCGTTCTCCCGCAGAATGCCGCCAAAATCCAGATAAGGCGCTAGCGGGAGTTGACCACTATGCCTATCCTTTGTCAGTCGAAGATAATACGGGGGGTAATGGACTGGACGTGAGTGCTGAATTTGCCGAGTATCGCCGTGACCAGTATGCCGGTTTGCAGATGATGTGTCAGCGTTATCGCCAACACATTATTGCTGAAGCGTCTCAGGAAAATATGCATCGCATTATTAACTTGCTAGCCCAAACGAATAGCGGGGCAACTCTTTACCACTGTTCAGAAGGTAAGGATCGCACGGGTCTAGTGACCGTCATGCTTTTACATATTTTGGGCGTGGAGAGGGAAGAGATTAGGCGAGACTACCTTTATTCCAACTGGATGCTCAATGACTACCGGGCAGGACGTGATCAAAAGTTCAAGCAGGCTGGCGAAAACGACCGCTTCCGCGCCAATATGCGGGTTTTGGGGTCAGTAGCGAACGTCTTCTTAGATACCAGTCTGATTACTATCAATGAGAACTTTGGTGGACTTGACACGTATATTGTTAATCAGTTGCAGCTTAGTGAGCAAGTTCAGGAAGAACTAAGAGCCAATTATTTGGAGAAGTAGGAATAAACGGAAATGATTGAAAATTTAGCATTAGAGCAAAAAAGCGGCCAGCACCACGCTCTGGGTACGGATATTACCCTGCAGATCTTTGGTGCGCGCGATCAAAAAATCATCGACCAGTCTTTTGACTTAATTGATCATTACGAAGACCTCTTGACGGTCAATCGGGATAAGTCCGAGGTAATGAGCATCAACCATGCAGCCGGAAAAAAGGCGGTGCAAGTTTCGAGTGGCACCTACGACCTAGTTAAGTTAGCGGTGAATGAGAGCCGAGCCAACTTCGGCTTTAACGCGTTAATTGGTCCCGTCGTTAAGTTGTGGTCAATTGGCTTTAAAAATGCCCATGTACCTACAGCCGCACAAGTCAAGGAAAAGATGCAGCTCATTGACCCCTTCAAGGTTGAGTTAAACGATCAAAACCAGTCGGTCTGCTTGCAAGAACCGGGGATGGAACTTGATCTGGGCGGTATCGCCAAGGGTTGGATTGCCGACCGGATCCGTGACCTTTGGCAGGCTTATGGTGTGCACGCAGGCATTATCAACTTAGGCGGCAATATTTTGCTAGTAGGGGATTCACCTAAAAGAGCAAGTGGCCAGTGGACAATTGGTGTGCAAGACCCTAAAGAACCGCGCGGCAAAAACATTGCGTCCGTGATGGTGCCGCAATGTTCTGCCGTTACCAGTGGAACGTATGAACGTTATCTGGTTGTTGATGGGCACAAGTACCACCACCTGATCGACCCGCGTACTGGTTACCCAGTAGAAACTGACTTAGCGGGTGTAACCACCTTTACCAAGGATTCAGTTGAGGCCGAGATTGAGTGCAAACGTCTCTTTTTTGCGGGACATCCGCTGCCCCAGTGGCATGATGATCCTGATCGCATTGGTGCCGTTTTTGTTTATAATGATGAACACGTTGAATACGATAACTTTTAAAGGCTATTAGTGAAGGCTAGCTGGGCGGGATGAGCCGAGCTGGTCTTTTTTAGTAGTTGAAAAAGTTGAACTAGGATTGGCAAAAAACTGATGATTATCATGGGCGCATGGCTAGATAACTAAAACAGGAGTTGAACCTTTTAAATACTTTGTTAGTGAAAATTATTAGAAATCAGTGTCAATCATTTACGCAAGGTATCGAATGTAGCTTTTTGTAACGTATTATCATACTATAAATATCAAAATAATTAATATTAAATAAAAAAGCGTTTACATTATTGATGAAAAAATTTATTGTAAATGAAATATAAAATTTTGTTTAATGAATAGGAGTTGTTATCATGAATTTGTTAAGTTATAAAAAAGTGTGATTTTTCTTTTATATGTACTTTTATTATCAATTATTCAGCCTGTATTGTCATCAGCAAATGAGGTGAATGCGTCAAATGATATTCCAATTGATGAACAAGCGAAAAAAGCTTTTTTTGAGAGTAAAGAATATAAAAAGTTAAAAAATTTTAAAAAGTAGTGAACCAGAATATACTAAGCCTTTCTATGATGAAAATGGAAAACAAAATGGTGAGGCACTAGTTTTCTCTGCCAAAACAGCTACTACCAAAAAATTTAAAAAGAATCAAGTATCTGGAACTGTTACAGCTAATCTAGATTCTCCACTAGTAGCTATGTATGATTTGGTGGATCATAAAATAACTATGGTTACACTATTTGACTACTCAACTTCAGCTGCTAAAAAAGGACAAGTTAAAGTCACAGACTTTACTAATAATGTATCTGCTAAGGTACCAACAAAAAGTCTAAATACTAAAGCCGTAAAAATTGCTCAAGATTTAAATAAAGATGTAAAAAAGACGGTTGTCAATGCTACTGACCAAGTCAATGCCCCTGAAAACAGTAATCAAGTTAATAGTTCTGAAAATGATAATAAATTAGCGCCTAGGATATCAGTCTCATGTTCAGTATTTACGTGTACAAAGTATAAAAAATATGGTGGTAAAAATAAACCAGGCTGTGAGAGATTTATAAATAGATGGATTTGTCCGGCTATAACTGCAGGTGTTATTCTTTATGATAAGATTCCTAAGAGTGGTAAAGTGGCCTCGGCATTTTGTAATACAGTATTATCAATTGGTTGTTATGTTCCAAAGGGAAAAACTTGTATTGAAGGTCGGACGTACCGTGCAAATGTTTGTCCAATGCAAATGCAATAAAAACAATGAAGATTAACAATAAAAAAATTTTATTATTTATATTTGCTGTTATGTCACTTTTAATTGTGATGGTTTTCTATTTTAGACCGCAAAAAAGTAGCTTTGGTTCTAAAAGTACAATTCCTAAAAGTGCTGCAAGTTTTCACACAAATAATAAATTGTCTATGAATCAGTTAACCTCTATGTTGAATAAAAAAGCTACTTTTACTGTTATGTTTTATGAGACTTCCTGTCCACCATGTCAAAAAGAATTAAAAGATTTAAAAACAACAAATTATATCAAAAAGTTGTATCTTGTAAATTTGGATAAAACTGAAAATATTGACAATAAAAGCTTCAAGAAACTAAACATACAATATACTCCAACAATTTTGAAGATTTATAAAGGAAAAGTTGTTTATAGGCATGAAGGGTACGCTAGTATTTCACTATTGAAGAAAATAAGACTTGATGACTTTTCGGAATATAGAAAAAGGAATTCAATTACCACATTTTGGAAACCAATCAGTAGAAAGCGTTTTGATCTACTAAGAGCTAAAAAGAGTAGTTTTATAGTTTATCTTGGGAAATCTACCTGCAAGGATTGCCAATCATTTGAACGTAACTTACAAGAATATGATTTTAATTCGTATAAAAACAAGATTTATTATTTAAACATTACAAAGTATCTTTTTAATTCAAAGCTTGAATGGCAAAATTTTAAAAAAGACAATAAAATTGCTGGTATTCCGGCTTTTATATCATATAGAAGAGGAAAATATTTTTCTTCTTCCTCCTGGTCCATCAGTAATGGTTATAGTCCTGAAATTGCTCTTTCTTGGCTAAAAAAGCAAGGCTTAACGGATAAAGACAAATGAAAAACAAAGTAATAAGAGCTGTTTTGATATTAGCAAGTCCGATCTGGATATCTTTTTATAAACAAGGGCCATACGAATATTTAATATGGGCGATTAATGGCTATTTGATATCAATAATAGCAACGGCTTGGCTTGTGATAAAAGAAGATAATTTAATTAAGCAAATAGGTAATGATTTGCTATATTGTTTGATATTGCAAGGCCCAGCTATTGCTTTTGAAATCACCTACTTGATAAATTTGACTGATAAGCAACAAAACAATCCTTTATTGATATTATTTATTATTTTACTAAATATAATCTTTGTAATACTATTTGACTGCTTGATCCAACAAGTTGATTTTAAGAACATAATGAATAGGAAAGTATAAAGGCTTATTGAGTTAAAGCCAGCCCTCTAGATTGGATCCTAATCAATCTAGAGGGTTTTACGATGGTTAAATTTATTGTCGAATAAAAATCACGAGCGCTTAACTTGGATTAAAGAAGCTCCAGCATTAACTCTGTGACCCAAATAATTGGTTGCTATCTACCACGATATTTGGTTGGTGAAAGTCTTTTTCACATTATGAAGGTCTGAATACCCATCCCAATCAGAAGATCTTGTAGGCAGCTATGGAAAAGAAGCTCAAAAAACTAAAGACAGACATACATTAAAAGACCGCACATCGATTGAACATTGAAATACGGCCTTAGCGAAAATGAAATAATGTTAACGTCCAACTTTACGGGCTAGCTTCATTTGGGAGTTATTTTATTTTAAAACTTTATTTAATAGTTAGTGCTTTGTGGCAGAATTCTTTTTGAATAGTCGCTTTTGCTACCCAGGCAATAGCGCCGTGGTCGTATTTCATGTTTTTGCCACCAGTTCCAGCCCCGTCATTACGGGAATAGTAGAGTGGGTCATAGACCAGGAACTTACCCTGCTTGTAACCAGTGATTACCTTGCAGTGGTTGCGCTGGTTGTCACCGGCTTTTTGATAAGAAGAAAAGCCATAGTACAAAACGGGTTTACCGCCTTGAACATACATCTTCAAGTCATTGACAGTCAGCTTTTTGCTAGAGACGTTGATAATATTCTTCCCCTGCGGATAAGTCCGAGCATATTTAGCGAGGGCGCCGGGGCTAATCACGTAGCCAAAACCGATGCCGGTGTATACATTGCCCTTCTGCCCGCCTTTAGTTGGCTGCATTGGCAGGTGGTTTTGAATATTCTGAAGCAAACCAGTCGTGATTTTTTGGCCCTGCGATCCTAGCAGCATTGCCATTGCTGCCCCGGCACAGCCCCATGGCGCCTTAACTGGTGCATACTGGCTAACGTAAGGGGTATCAACTAACTTTGCCTGGTTAGGGGTAGCTACCGCATTTTTGTTGAGATAGCCAATGGCCGGACTGCCCTTTTTGTTAATCCAGTAATATTTTTTACCATTGTAAGTGAAGGTGCGGTTAACGTTGAAGGTTTGGTGGAAGTAGTCTTGGCTGGTTTTTTTACTGGCAAAGAAGCCCTGATAAATGCCGTAATTCTTTTTGACAATAGCTACTTGAAAAGTTTTGACTTTTTGGGCTTGCGGCAGGACTTGCTGCGTTCCAGCGGCGCCGGAATTATTAGTATCAGCTTTGACCACACTTGCGGTGCTAGCTGATAACCCTAGTACTAAAGCGGTCCCTAGTATAATAATTTTTTTAAAAACGTTTTTTTTCTCCACTTTTTCCTCCTCAGTTGCTTAGACTGTATTCATTACGAGGCTAGTTTACTACAAAAAAGAAAAAATAACGAATTTAAATAATTGTTCAGTTAAGGTTAATTCTTAAGCAGCAGTCCGGCTGATACTGAAGATACTGTTGAAAACGCCGTTAGACAGGCCCGGAGTGCTGTAAATGATGAAACGCAAGAAGGAAGAATCTAGTGTCTGTTGGATGAACCAGGCGTTTTCTAAAGCATTGAGCATCGACAGGATGATGTAGACGAAGAAGTAGCTGGCAAAAAAGGCGACAATAGCACCTAAAGTTCCATCCAAAATAGTCCCAAAGCTGGAGCGCGGCTTGCGGGCGGGCAGCCAACTCTTAAAGATTTTGCTAATCATTTTACCTAAAAATAAAATAACGAAGAAAGCTAAAAAACGGAAAATCATTAAATTGGTGCCCGATGGCAGTGTTGTCTGGACGTCTTGGCCAGTTACTTGGCTATAAAGAAAGTTACCGACCGGATTTTGGAAGAGGATGGCAGCAATGAAAATAATTGCTGCAAAAATCAAATTGGTAATTAGTCTGGTAAAACCTGTTTGGTAACCTCGATAAGTTTTTAAGGTCAGGTAGGCGATGACAATTAACGTAACAATCATGTTTTTCTCCTTTGACGATATTATAGCGTATTTTGGATATTTAGACTTTGACGGCAGTCAAAAAATATTTCATAATTAAAGAGATGTAATGGCTTTACAATAAGCCATTTTTAGCGTTAAATTGAAAGAGTGTGAAACAAGGTTTCACGGGTGAAAAATGAATCCTGAAGATTTTGTCCAAGAATTGTCAAAGCGTAATTTTAAGTTATCTGAACCACAAATCAAGCAATTTAACCAATACTTTACCAGTCTCTTGCTGGCCAACAAGCAGGTTAACCTCACGCGGATAACGGCTAAGGACGATGTTTACCTCAAGCATTTTTTTGATAGCCTCACACCGCTATTCACCTTTGGGTCAGTCTTTGAACCTGACAGTACGCTATGTGATGTTGGTGCTGGTGCTGGCTTTCCATCAATTCCGCTTAAATTATTGCGGCCAGATCTTAAGGTAACTATTGTTGATTCATTGGGCAAGCGACTGCACTTTTTACAGGACCTGGTTGACCAACTAGGGTTAACCGATGTCAAGCTAGTTCATGGCCGTGCTGAAGATGTTGGTCAAAATCCGACCTACCGTGAACAGTTTGATCTGGTGACGGCGCGCGCAGTAGCTAACATGGCGGTTTTAAGTGAATATTGTTTACCGTTAGTTAAGCTAAAGGGCAATCTGTTGGCCCTTAAAGGACCGAAGGCGGCCAGTGAATTAACTGAAGCGCAAAAGGCAATTACCGTGTTAGGTGGACAAATGCGACAGCAGGAGGAATTACGTTTACCCGGCAGTGAGGAGGAGCGAACTTTGATTTTAATCCGAAAAGTTAAGCCGACACCGAAGAAGTACCCCCGGCAAGCAGGAACGCCACACCGTAAACCGATTCATTAATACAGAAGGAGAAGCAATATGTCATTATTTTCTTCTTTACGGCACCATGAAGAAATTCCTCAAGATAAACAAATTAAAGAACTTGAACTGAGCAAGATCAAGCCCAATACTTATCAGCCGCGGCGGGTATTCTCAGATGAATCAATCCGTGAGTTAGCGTCGACGATTGACAAGGAAGGGCTCTTGCAACCGATTGTGGTTCGCGAAAAGGGCGAGAATTACGAAATTATTGCTGGTGAACGCCGCTTCCGTGCCGTCCAACACTTAGCCTGGCCACGAATTCCGGCAATCATTAACAACATGAATGATAGTCAGGCGGCCTCACTAGCGCTAATTGAAAACCTGCAACGGGAAAACCTTAACCCAATTGATGAAGCGCAGGCCTATAACAATTTGATGAAGTTGAATAATTTGACACAGACTGCGTTGGCGCAAAACATCGGCAAGTCGCAGTCATATGTGGCCAATAAGTTACGACTGCTAAAGTTAACGCCTAAGGTACAAAGTTATCTAGCAAGCGGAGAGATTTCAGCGCGGCACGGACGCTGTCTGGTTGGCTTAAGTGAGAAAGACCAGGGGCGCGTTTTGGATGAAATTCTAGCTAATAATCTGAATGTCAATGATACCGAAAAGATCGTTAAGGACATTGATGGCTATTTTGCAGAACAAGAAGCAGCAGCAACAAAACCTAAAGATCGCACTAAACGGGCGGTCAATCGCATTCCCAAGGACTTAAAAGTTCAAATCAACACCATTAAGCGGGCTGTTGAACTAGCCAAAGAATCAGGAATTAAGGTCAAAGTGAAAGAGAATAATAGTTCAGATGACTATACCATCACAATTGAACTAAAGAGAAAGTAGGAAGGCATGGAGAATATGGTAAATGTAATTTCGGTTGCTAACCAAAAAGGCGGTGTCGGAAAGACAACGACCACTATTAACTTGGCCGCGTCGATTGCTAATCGCGGCTACCGCGTACTAATTGTTGATATTGACCCACAAGGTAATGCAACTTCGGGACTAGGAATTGAAAAGGCAGAGATTAATCAGGACGTCTATAGTGTTTTAATTGATAGTGTGCCACTGAAAGATACGATTTTTCACACCACAACTAACCGATTGGACCTAGTTCCGGCAACGATTAACTTGTCGGGGGCGGAAACGGAATTAATTAGCATGATGGCCCGTGAAACGCGACTTAAGTCGGCCCTTGATACGGTCAGCACAGATTATGACTTTATCTTTATTGACTGTCCACCTTCCCTAGGCCAGTTATCAATCAATGCCTTTACTGCTTCAGATGCGATTTTGATTCCAGTTCAAAGTGAGTATTATGCTATGGAGGGTTTGAGCCAGCTGCTCAATACCATTCGTTTGGTCCAAAAGCACTTTAACAAGGATCTGGGCGTTGAAGGGGTCTTAATGACCATGCTAGATGCACGCACAAATCTGGGTGCTGAAGTAGTTAAGGAAGTGCGGTCATACTTTCCTAACAAGGTTTACAAGACCATCATTCCGCGCATCACTAAACTCGCCGAAGCGCCAAGTTATGGCGAGACGATTACCGAATATGCACCCAATTCACGTGGTGCTGAAGTATACGATGATTTGGCTAAGGAGGTATTGAAGAACCATGGCAAGAGACTCAAGAAGTAATGACACAAAGAAAAAGGGTGGCTTAGGACGAGGCATTGAAGCTCTCTTTGAGGATGAACCACAGGTTGAAGAAGCTGAAGAAGAAATTCAGGACCTTGCCCTCGATGATATCCGCCCCAATCCCTATCAGCCCCGAAAAACTTTTGATGATAAGGCACTCAAAGAATTATCCGACTCAATTAAGGAAAATGGGGTCTTTCAGCCGATAATTGTACGTAAGTCGGTTAATGGCTACGAAATTATTGCGGGTGAGCGGCGTTACCGAGCCTCCAGAATGGCTCAAAAAACTACGGTGCCTGCAATTGTGCGCGATTTTAGCGAAAGCCAAATGATGGAGATCGCGGTGCTAGAAAACTTGCAACGTGAAGACTTGACTCCGCTAGAAGAGGCGCAGGCTTATGAGATGCTGCAAAAGAATTTAGGCTTGACCCAGGAGGAAGTTTCTAAGCGGATGGGTAAGTCGCGGCCATACATTGCTAACTACTTGCGCCTGCTCACTTTGCCAAGTAAAACCAAGCACCTTTTGCAACATGGTGAATTGTCGATGGGACAGGCTAGAACTTTGTTAGGTCTGAAGAACAAGGACAAAATTGATGATGTGGCTAAGCAGGTGGTTAAGGAAGGAATGCCGGTGCGTAAAGTCGAAGCACTGGTAGCTAGTCTTAATTCCAAGAAGCCACAGAAAAAGAGCACACACAAGTCTGCTTTTATTCGTGCTAGCGAACACCAATTAGCTGATAAACTAGGTTCAAGCGTTAATATCTCAGAAAATAAAACCGGTAGCGGCCGCCTTTCGGTCAGCTTCTCTTCGGTTGACGAATTGAACCGCATACTTGATATCATGGGTGTTGATCTCGATGAATAGGGACATAGTGTATGGTCTTGCGGATACCGTCTTGATGAAAAAACCACACGCCTGCAAGACTAACAACTGGGAAGTCTTACGTCTTGGTGCTGATATTCGGTTGAAGTGTATGGGCTGTGGCCGAATTGTAATGATGCCGCGGGCTAAGTTCACCCACAATTTTAAAAAAATACTGACTAAGGCCGATGATCCAGTTAACGGTAAAAATGAGTTTTACGTTGGCAAGGAAAATATTGTGCAAGCCAGTTTAAAACGAGCTAATGAGTAGTTTTTAGGGAAAAGAAGAGGATAAAGATGTCATTAACAGCTGGGATTGTCGGCTTACCTAACGTTGGTAAGTCAACTTTATTTAATGCAATAACCAAGGCCGGGGCCGAAATGGCCAACTATCCATTTGCAACCATTGAACCTAATGTTGGCATGGTTGAGGTACCGGACCAGCGCTTGAGCCGGATTCAAGCGCTCGTTCCGGCCAAAAAAATTGTGCATACGACCTTTGAATTTACCGATATTGCAGGTTTGGTCAAGGGTGCCTCCAAGGGTGAGGGGCTAGGGAATAAGTTCCTCGAAAATATCCGCCAAACTGATGCGATTATTCATGTGGTGCGTGCCTTTGATGATGACAATATTACCTCGGTTACTGGTAAGGTCGATCCGGAAGAAGATATTAATACGATCAACTTGGAACTGACGATTGCTGATCTTGACGCCGTTAACCGCCGTATTAATAAGGTTAAAAAGATTGCCCAGCAAAACGACAAGGAGGCCAAGGCGGAATACAGCGTCTTGGAAAAGATTAGGCCGGTTTTAGAGGAAGGCAAGGCGGTCAGGTCAGTTACCTTTACTGAGGATGAACAAAAAATTGTCGACGGGCTCTTTCTACTGACGGCTAAGCCAGTAATTTATGTAGCCAATATTGCAGAAACGGCAATGGCAGATCCTGAAGGTGACCAATACTACCAAATTGTCAAACAGCATGCAGCTAGTGAGCATGCTAGCTGTCTCGGTATTTCGGCAGCTACTGAAGAAGAGATTGCTGGTCTTGATGACGACGAGAGAGCAGAGTTTTTAGAAGCAGAGGGCGTGTCCGAATCCGGTCTTGATCGGTTGATTAGGGCAGCATATCACCTCTTGGGTCTGCGCACCTTCTTCACGGCTGGTGGACCGGAGACCCGGGCTTGGACCTTCCACGAAGGGATGAAGGCCCCACAAGTTGCTGGGGTCATCCACTCCGATTTTGAGCGTGGCTTTATTCGGGCGGAAGTTGTTTCCTTTGCAGATTTGGATCAGTATGAAACTATGCAAAAGGTCAAGGAAGCCGGCAGATTACGCCTTGAAGGTAAGGACTACGAGGTTCAAGACGGCGACATTATTGAATTTAGGTTTAACGTTTAGGGAGAGATAATGGCTGAACAGAAAAACGAACAAGAAGCAAAGGTCGATAATAACAAACAGGAAAAACTGAAAGAAAAAGTCGCCAGTCATAACCAAGAGGAGGAAATCCGGCAAATGACGCCTGCTGATTTACGTAAGCAGTTGTCCAATAAGAATGCCGATTATATTTTTCGTTTACAAAAGGAGTTAGAAGAGCAGGGGCAGCTAAGCGTTGAAGAGGCCACTGGCCGAGTAGACGCACTGTTACCAGACCTGCTAATCGCCCAACGCCGCGGTCAACCAGCGAGCACCTACTACAATATGTCGCCTAAGCTAAAGGCGGCTGATCTGTTAATGCCAAAGAAAAAGACGGCAGCCGATATTCCTTTCTGGCAGTATGCGGTTGATAGTGCCCTGCTATATGTGGCAATCTTTGTCGGGATTTTTGGGGTAATTGGTCTTTTTCAACCTAATGCCAAGGAAAATCCGCAAATGGGAATTACGACTCTGGTGATTGTTGGGGCCGTGATGGGTGTCTTTATGACCAAGTACAATGAATGGGTTCTACCAGCTGGTAGTAAAAATAAAAAAATCCCTTGGTCTAAGTTACTGCTGGGCATGGGCGGAATGATCCTGATTTTATTGGCTTGCTTCAGCATTCTCTCACTGCCAGCCTTGCGGGTAATTAATCCCATCTTACCAGGTACAGTTAACGTGGTCATTGCGGCTGTAGCCTACGGAATTCGGTGGTATTTTCGCCGGCACTACGAGATTGTGGGCTCGGTTTTCACGCCATCGTCGAGAAGCAAATAAAGTGTTTTTTGTCAAGAGGAGCGTTATACTTAAATAACTATATTTTAAAAAGGATAAATAAATTTAACAAAATTTATTTATCCTTTTTATGAGCATTGCAAACAGTAAAATGAACTTCATTTGACTTACATAGAAAGAGGTATTTAATGATTAGCACACTGCGTAAATCGATTAGGCAGTATAAGAAATTATCATTGTTGTCGCCATTACTAGTTATAGGTGAAGTTATCATTGAAATGTTAATTCCTTATTTGGTTGGTGTTTTGATTGATAACGGAATTATGAAGGGCGACATGCCCTACATTATGAAATCGGGCCTAATTCTGCTGGTGATTACCATCGTTTCACTTGTTTTGGGTGCTGCTGCCAGTTATGTTTCGGCTCACGCTGCTGCAGGTTTTGCAGCCAATCTGCGCAAGGACATGTTTTACCGGGTCCAGGATTATTCCTTTGAGAATATCGATCGGTTTTCTAGCGCCAGTCTAGTAACGAGAATGACGACTGATGTTTCCAACGTTCAGATGGCCTACCAAATTCTTATCAGAATTGCGGTGCGTGCACCAATGATGTTGATTGTCTCGGTAATTATGTCGCTCATTATCAGTCCACGTCTTTCTTTGATTTTTGTGGTTTTGGCTCCTATTTTTGTCTTGCTGATGGCGGTAATTATTAAGGCTGCCAGTCCTTACTTCCCGAAGATCTTTAAGGGTTATGACCGCATGAATCAGGTTGTCCGTGAGAACATTCGCGGCATTCGTGAGGTTAAGACTTACGTTCAGGAAGATGCCCAAACGACCAAGTTTAAGAAGTCATCGGGTTTTATCTACAAGTTGTTTTCAACTGCCCAAAAAATCATGTCACTTAACGCGATGGTTGTTATGGCCATCTTGAATATTTCCAACTTGGCCATTTGTTGGTTTGGCGCTAAGGAAATCGTCGGTGGCAGCCTGCAGACCGGTCAGTTGATTTCCATGTTTTCATATTCAAATTCGGTTTTAAACAGTTTGAACATTTTAGCGATGATCTTCACGCAATTGGTTATTTCGACCGCTAGTGGTCACAGAATTGCTGATGTAATTACTGAAAAGCCATCAATTGTGAATCCGCGCAAGCCGCTTGAACATGTTACTAATGGTGAAGTGATTTTTGATCATGTTAACTTTAAGTATGATCCCGCTGACAAGAATCTGGCCTTAAGCGACATTAATTTGAATATTAAGCCAGGAGAAACGCTGGGAATAATAGGACGAACTGGTTCTTCCAAGTCGACACTGGTAGCAATGATTCCGCGCCTTTATGACACTGATTCTGGGGCAGTGAGAGTTTCAGGTCATAATGTTAAGTCCTATGACTTGAAGACGCTGCGTGATAATGTGGCGATGGTTTTGCAGAACAATGTGTTGTTTTCCGGTACAATTAAGGAAAACTTGAAGTGGGGTAATGAAAATGCGACTGATGAACAGGTCATTGCCGCTGCTAAGATTGCCCATGCTGACGACTTTATTCGTGAGATGCCCGACCAGTATGAAACAATGGTTGAACAGGGCGGAACGAACGTTTCCGGCGGACAAAAGCAACGCATTACCATTGCTCGCGCTTTGCTCAAGAACCCGAAAATTTTGATTTTGGATGATTCGACTTCTGCCGTTGATACTCACACTGAACGAGAAATCCGTGAGTCTCTTGCCCAGGACATGCCGGATACGACCAAGATTATTATTTCGCAACGAATTGTTTCGATTAAGGATGCTGATCGCATCGTTGTTATGGATGAGGGTAAGATTCAGGATGTTGGTACGCATGATGAATTGATGAAGCGTAATGATTTGTACAGTTCAATTGCCAAGTTCCAAGAAGAGCAGAAGAAGTAGGTGATGGATTTGGATAAAGCAGCAGAAAACAAGAATACTAATATGAAGGGCCACCGTACCACTACTTTAATGCGGTTGCTCAAGCTGATAGCAAGCACTAGTCCGTGGATGCTAGTGGTTTCGCTGGTAGCAATTGTGCTAACCGCGGCAGCAACCGTGGCTGGCTCGCTATTTATTGAGCGGCTGATTAATGACTACATTATTCCTTTGACTAAGCAGGCTCAACCAAACTTTGGTCCATTATGGCATGCCATCACGATTATGTTTGGCTTTTATGCCATTGGCTTTATTGCCAATTACCTCTTTGCGATGCTAATGGCGGTTTTGGCCCAGAAGGTGCAATATCGGGTGCGTAATGAGATGTTCGAACACATGGAGAAATTGCCGATTGCCTACTTTGACGGCAATGATTACGGTGATATCATGAGCCGCTATACTAACGACATCGACACCCTAATGCAGATGATTTCGCAGTCAATTCCTCAGTTTTTGAACTCAACCTTGAATGTAGTCTTTGCCCTGGGAGCAATGTTAAGTCTTAGCTGGCAGCTAACCATCTTCACCTTAATTATTTTTGCACTTTCAATTGGCGTGGTTCGTTTCCTGACTACTCGCTCGTCACACTACTTTCAGTTGCAACAAAAGGAATTGGGGCAAGTTAACGGTTATAACGAAGAGATGCTTAATGGGTTAAAGGTCATTAAGGTCTTCAGCCATGAACCAGAAGTTGAAAAAAACTTTGATGTGTACAACCAGGCCTTAGAAGATGCAGCCGGTAAGGCCAACACTTATGCGACAATCCTATTTCCGATTATGGGCAACATGGGTAACCTGCTCTACGTTTTGATTGCAGTCTTAGGCGGAGCAGTTGCAATTAACCACATTGCACCACTGTCACTGGGGGTAATTGGGGCCTTCTTGCAGTTGTCTAAGCAATTTACCATGCCAATTGCCCAGATTTCCCAACAGTTGAACTCAATTGTCATGGCTCTGGCTGGTGCTAAGCGTATTTTTGATTTGGAAGACCAGGCGGTTGAAGTCGATGACGGAGATGTGACTATCGCCAAGGATGAGAATGTCAAGGGCACGTGGCATTGGAATGTCCCGCAAGCAGACGGAACTATGCAGAAAATTACGGTTAAGGGCCATATTGTCTTTGACCAGGTAAATTTTGGTTATTCGCCTAAAAAGCAGATTCTTTATGATATTTCGCTCGATGCTAAGCCAGGCATGAAGGTTGCTCTAGTCGGTGAGACTGGAGCCGGGAAGACAACCATTTCTAATATGATTAACCGCTTCTATGAGATTAATTCGGGAACCATCACTTACGATGGTATTCCGATTAAGCGGATTAAAAAAGATGATTTACGTCGTTCTCTATCAATTGTTCTGCAGGACACGCATATGTTTACGGGCACAGTGATGGACAATATTCGTTTTGGTAACACAGAAGCTAGTGACGATGAAGTATATCAAGCAGCTCACCTATCACATGCAGATGAATTCATCCATCACCTGGACGAGGGCTACAAAACCATTATTGATGGTAATGGTGGCGATCTCTCCCAGGGCCAGATGCAGTTGCTAAGTATTGCCCGGGCAATGATTGCGGATGAACCGGTGATGATTTTGGATGAAGCTACTTCAAGTATCGACACGCAAACTGAAAAGTTGGTTCAGGCCGGCATGGACAACCTTTTGGCAGGGCGCACGAGCTTTGTGATTGCCCACCGCTTGTCGACGATTGTTAACTCTGACTTAATTCTAGTTCTTGACCATGGTCATATTATCGAGGCTGGTAACCACGATGAACTGCTTAAGGAGCAGGGCTACTACTACGAATTATATACTGGCAAAAAAGAAATTGAATAATTTTAATAAAGATCTGACACTCATTATGGGTATCAGATCTTTTGTTTATAGCTAAGTCAAGGATATGTTTCGTACTTAAAGGTGGAAATTTTAATCATTATAGTAATAAAAAATATGTTATAGTAAGTCAACCTAATTATACTGATTAATTACAGATAACAGTAGCACTTTTTAAAAGTTATGCTCCAAAAAGTACGAGGGAATTTATCAATGAATCAAATACTGCAAATAATGAACGAACGGAAGGGTGAATTGGGTGTTGCTTTACTGCAACACTTACAGATATCACTGGCATCACTGCTAGTTGCAATGATAATAGCAATGCCGTTGGCCTTTTGGGCGGTAAAGCATACCAAGTCGGCGGAGTTTCTTTTGCAAGTTGCCAGTATTTTGCAGACCATTCCGTCTTTAGCTCTTTTGGGTCTACTCATCCCTCTGGTTGGGATTGGGACCGTTCCGGCAGTAATTGCACTTGTCGTATACGCTCTACTACCAGTTTTTCAAAACACCTACCTGGGATTGACCGGAATAGATCCTGCTCTTGAAGAAGCAGCGGAAGCATTCGGTATGCCCCGTATGCAGAGACTGGTCAAAGTTGAATTACCACTGGCAATGCCAACAATTGTTTCTGGCATTAGAACTGCCTTGGTTCTAATCATAGGAACTGCGACAATGGCAGCCTTAATTGGAGCAGGTGGCTTGGGAAGTTTCATTTTGCTCGGAATAGATCGAAATAATACGGCCTTAATTATTATTGGTGCGGTTTGTTCTGGGCTCTTGGCAATAAGTCTGAGCGCCCTAATTAAGTGGCTTGAACATGCCTCAATTAAGGCCAGCCTGACTGTCCTCGCTATGAGTATCCTTTTTTTGGCGGGTAGTGGAATTTATGAGGCAGTTGCTGGCCAAAAAGAGACGATAACAATTGCTGGAAAGTTGGGTTCAGAACCGGAAATTTTAATTAATATGTACAAAGAGCTGATTGAGCAGAACGATGCGAATGTAAAAGTAGTTTTAAAGCCCAACTTTGGCAAAACCACTTTTTTGTATAGTGCTCTTAAAAATAACAAGATTGATCTCTATCCTGAGTTTACTGGGACAATTTTGGAGACCTTTGTTAAAAAGGAAACAAAGGCGGGTAAGCTAAATGAAAAGCAGACTTATGAGCTGGCCCGGACACTGATAGAAAAGCAGGATAAGCTGACTCTGCTTAAACCCATGGCTTATGATAATACCTATGCTTTGGCAGTAAAAAGATCATTTAAGACAAAATATCATATAGAAAAAATCAGCGACCTAGCAATTATTGCCAATCAGTTAAAAGGTGGAATGACACTTGAATTTATTGATCGGAGTGATGGCTTTAAAGGAATTAAAAAGCGTTACGGACTTGACTTTCCTGTCAAATCAATGGAACCTGCATTGCGCTACCAGGCAATTCAGCAGAATAAGGTCAATATTGTTGATGCATATTCTACTGATAGTGAGTTGCAGCAGTATCATTTAAGTATCTTAAAAGACGATAAGCATAATTTTCCAGTATATCAAGGTGCACCACTGATGAATACGAATTTTGCCCGTAAACATCCGAAAATAGTACGAAGTCTAAATAAACTGGCAGGTAAAATCACGGAAGAGCAAATGCAAAAAATGAACTATGAGGTTAACGTCAAAAACGCAGAACCTGCTCAAGTGGCTCACCGCTTCTTAGTAAAACATAACTTGATTAAGGAGAATTAATGATGGCGACCGCAATTAAATTCGATCATGTTAAAAAGGCGTTTAATGGCAAGTTAGTAGTGAATGACTTTAATCTGGATATTCAACAGGGCGAATTATTTGTTTTAGTAGGAAATTCGGGTAGTGGAAAGACCACGTCGATTAAAATGATTAACCGGTTGGAAGATCCAAGTACAGGACAAATACTGGTTAATGATGTGCCTACTACTGCCTACGATTTGCAAAAATTACGGTGGAAAATCGGCTATGTGCTCCAACAAATTGCACTTTTTCCTAATATGACAGTTGCCCAAAACATTACACTTATTCCAGAAATCAAGAAAGAGCAAGGCGACTTAAAACGACTGGCTAAAGAATTACTGCAGGATGTAGGCTTAAATGGAAAGGATTATTTTGACCGATACCCGCATGAGTTGTCTGGTGGAGAACAGCAAAGAATCGGTATTCTACGTGCTATTGCTTCCAAACCGCCGATTGTGTTAATGGATGAGCCTTTTAGTGCTCTTGATCCGCTGTCTCGAACAAACTTGCAGAATTTAGTCATTGACCTGCATAAAGAGTTACATAATACGATTGTATTTGTCACTCATGATATGAATGAGGCTCTTAGGTTGGCGGATAGAATTGGCATTATGAAGGATGGGAACTTGTTACAGGTTGGGCGGCCGCAAGAACTTTTGCGCCACCCTGCAACCGAGTATGTACAAGAATTTTTCCGGGGATGCCTGGCCAACGATCTCTACCAAACGCCTTTACGTCAAGCAATTTTATTTACTGATCCAAAAGTGTATCCGCGAACGCCAGCAGCTGGCATGCCGGTTCTTAGTGATGACAGCAACTTTGAAAAATTATTGAATCTGCTGAGTCGTCGTGAAGAAGTTGGGGTTCAGGACCCAAATGGTGAATGTATGGGATATTTAGACCGAAGATGGGTGATAAAATACTTGAGTGAGATTAATGACTTTAGTTAAAGGATCTAAGCTGAACTGGAAGTCACTCTATTTTTTTATGAAAAGATAAAGTTATGACTGATTATTAGGTGTTTAGGTTTAAATCAGCTAAAATATTAGACAAAGATTCTGCTACACTATATTAGTAGAAATTAAGTTGAAAATAAGTTTAAAAAGAAGGGAATTTGCCCTATGAAAATTTTGGTTGTTGATGATGATAAAGAAATCGTTGAATTATTAAGTATATACCTTAAAAACGAGGGTTATACGCCAGTGGTTGCCTATAGTGGTAAGGAGGCTATTACTAAGCTGACGACCACGCCTGACATTTCGCTGATGATTCTGGATGTGATGATGCCAAGTATGAATGGGATTGACGTAATTAAGGAGGTCCGTAAGGATTCTGATATTCCGATTATTATTGTCTCAGCCAAAACTGGCGATATGGACAAGATTAAGGGTCTAATTACGGGCGCCGATGACTACGTCTCAAAACCCTTTAATCCACTTGAAGTGATGGCTCGGGTACGGTCCTTGCTCAGACGCAGTCAGAAACAGGTCAAGGACGATGAACCTGATGTCTTAGAAGTGGGGCCACTGGTCGTTAACCGCGATTCACACGAGGTTAAGACGATTGCCGGTCAAGACATTCAGTTGACGGCGTTAGAGTTTGGGATACTTTACCTGCTGGCTAGTCACCCTAACCGCGTCTTCTCAGCGGATGAAATTTTTGAACGAGTTTGGCAACAAGAATCGATTGTGTCGGCTAAGACGGTCATGGTCCACGTGTCACACTTACGAGATAAGATCCAAAAGGCGACAGATGGTGAGGATGTTATCCAGACTGTTTGGGGCGTTGGCTATAAAATTGAGGCTTAGCTAAATGAAAAAAGAACGGGTCAAGTTAACCGCAGCGGAAAAAAGCGAGTTATTTGCCGAAGGGGTCATTACGGTGGTCCTCTTGTTACTACTCAATTTATCGGTTGTCATTCTGATTAATTTGACTATTCTCCAAAACAAGAACTTGGTTAATGGCATCTATTTTTTAAAGAAGACCATTACCTTTGCCGGTGGCCGCCATTTGTGGTCCTGGCAAAACACGTTTTTGATTATTATGGGTATTGGGGATTCGATTGTACTTTGCTGGCGCCTGATTCGACGCTACCACCAGATGCAGCTGCGCCATGTTATTTCTGAACTTCACTATATCGCTCAAGGGCACTTTGACCACAAGATTTCGTTTAGAGTAAAAACCGACTTGCAAAAAGTGATTGATTCAATTAATTCACTGGTCAGCAGTACGGTCAATGCTATTGAAGAGGAACGGACAATTGAAAAGTCCAAGGACGAATTAATCAGCAATGTATCGCACGATATCAGAACACCGCTAACGTCGATTATTGGCTATTTAGGCTTGTTAAAGTCGGGTGTGGCTGATCCTGAAGATCAACAGCGTTACCTCAATATCGCCTTTACCAAAGCAGAACAGATGAAGGCACTGGCTCATGACCTACTTGAATATACGACACTTAAGTCGACTACGACTGAGTTGAACTTATCCACTTTGCATATTTTTTCCATGCTGGAACAGGTGGCTGCCGGGTTTGAAATCGAGGCTGAAGAAAAGAACATTGAGTTTAATATTGAAACCAGACCCAAGGAGTTGACAATTCAAGCTGATCCAGAAAAACTTGTTCGCATCTATAATAACCTGATTAGCAATGCCTTGAAGTATGGTACCGGTGCAAGTCAGATCAACCTAATTGCCAACTTGGTCAACAATAATGAAGTGGAATTGCGGGTAGAAAATAACGGGGCCCAAATTCCGGCCGCATCCTTGAAAAAAATCTTTGAACGCTTTTATCGGGTGGAAACTTCGCGCAATACAGAAACAGGTGGGACTGGGTTGGGCCTATCGATTACTAAGAGTATTGTCGACTTACATCATGGCAAAATCCGTTGTGAATCAGATCCGGATTGGACCAAGTTCATTATTAGTTTGCCGCTAGACCCAAAGAATACTAACACGGTAGCCTAGCTGTGTTATAATTTTGACTGAGATAAAAAACAGAGGGGTATAGCATGAGTATTTCTTTAAATACCTGTATTTTAATTTTGAAAGAACACCACTTGTTGAAATCGAGCGCGGTTCAAGACACGGTTATGACCAGGATGGAGTATGTATCATATGATTCACGCGACATCCAAACGAATACCTTGTTCTTTTGTAAGGGAGCAGGGTTCCGACCGACTTACTTGTCGATGGCGAAAGACAACGGTGCTAATTGTTATGTGGCAGAGCAGCCTTATCCAGAGGGTAAGGGTATGCACGCCTTAATCGTGCGTGACGTGTCTAAGGCAATGGCCTTATTGTCTGCGGCGTTCTTCCGTTTTCCTCAGGATGACTTGTATGTAGTTGGGATCACGGGCACTAAGGGTAAGACAACGACTGCCTACTTTTTAAAGGGGATGCTGGACCAGATCAATGGAGGTAAGACAGCGCTTCTTTCATCGGTTAATAATGTTGTCGGACAGCAGCCTGAAGATACCTTCAAGTCTAGTTTGACCACGCCGGAGTCACTTGACTTATTCCGTGACATGCGCAATGCTGCTGATAATGGAATGACCCATTTGGTGATGGAAGTTTCAAGCCAGGCTTATAAGAAAAACCGGGTATTTGGCCTAACTTATGACCTGGGCTTTTTCCTTAATATTACGCCTGATCACATTGGTCCTAATGAACATCCTAACTTTGCTGATTATTTGCACTGCAAGCTCCAATTACTAGTTAATGCCCGCAAGTGTATCATTAATGCCCAAACTGACCGCTTTAGTGAAGTATATGCGGCAGCGACGACAACCACCGAACCAAATAGTATCTACCTATTTGCCGATGAGCAGTTTGCCAATCCTGAATTGAAAGAAACAATTGATTTTCGATACGCAGCTCAGGAAAGTGACATGGTCCAAACCTGCTTTCAGGTCTTATGTGTAAGTGACAAGGCTAAGGCACTGGAGATTGCCGGTAACTATCGGCTGAAAATGCTGGGTGACTTTAACCAGTCAAACGGTACGGCGGCGATTATTGGAGCTGGTCTTGCTGGTATGAATCATGATGATGCGGCTCGCGGAATTGCTGCAGTGACAGTTCCAGGTAGAATGCAGACAGAGGTTACCCAAGAACATGGAGTTGTAGTTGTTGATTATGCTCACAATGAAGCTTCAATGATGGCTCTAATGGGTTTTATGCAACGTGAATTCGACAATCCCAAAATTATTGTGGTTGTAGGTGCACCCGGCGATAAAGGTGAGTCCCGGCGCGCCGGTTTTAGTCATAGTTTAAATGTCTATGCCGACAAGGTGTTCTTGACGACTGATGATCCGGGCTTTGAGGATCCAAAACAAATCGCTGAAGAAATTAATGCTGGGATCGACCATTCTAGAGTTGAGGTAACTTTTGAACTAGATCGGGCTAAGGCCATTCATGATGCAATTGTTCTGGCAGGCAAAAATGATGTGGTACTTATTTGTGGTAAAGGTGAGGATAACTTCCAGAAAATTCGTGGAATTGACACGCCGTATTTGTCAGACATTACGGTTGCCCAGCAAGCAATTAACGAGTTGGAAGGTCAAGACGAGCACTTTAAGCACTAGAAAAGCGGACAAAATGAAAGATTTCTTTAGTATTATTGGTGGGATGGGAACGATCGCTACGGAGAGCTATGTGCGGATGCTTAACCATCGGGTTAAGATTAGTAGGGACCAGGATTATTTAAACTATCTTTTAGTAAATGATGCTCAAATCCCTGATCGCACAACTTATATCAAGGACCACACCAAGTCTAATTTTTTCTTTGCTTTGCGTGAAGATATTCTGCAACAGGCCCAGCTGAAGCCGGACTTTATGGTAATGCCTTGTAATACGGCACACTATTTTTATGATGATTTGGCTAAACTGACTGATATTCCCTTTTTGAACATGATGCGGATTGCTGTCCACCACTTTGTTGATGAATACCCCCAAGAACAAAGAATTGGTGTCATTGCTACAGAAGGATCAATTTATGACCACCTGTATGTGGATGAGATTGAGAAGGTAAAGCGTACTGTGGAACTGGGCGGACCAGAAATTCAACCGCTGGTTACGAGGTTAATTTACACTAATATTAAGGAAAAAGGGATTGTGGATGCAGAATTATACCATCACATTTTGCGCACAATGCACGATCAATATGGTTGTAAGGTCATTTTATTAGGGTGTACTGAACTGTCTTTAGCTCAGGAAAAAGCACCAGACCACCCGTATCATGTCATTGATCCACAGTCGATTCTGGCTGATGTTGCAATTGAACTTGAACAGCAAATTCGCGCGGGCCAGAACCCAAAAGAAGTAGTACAAAAGTATTTATATCAATAAGATCAGCGATTTTTAAGAGTCGCTGGTCTTTTTTTGACTAAAAGTTGACAAGATGGTCAAATAGTTATACCGTATTAGATAATTAGTACACATCAAATTATGAATGGAGGAACAACTATGCTGTATCTTTTATACACACTTATCGGTCTAGTAATTATTCTGTTAACCAATCTAGTAGTAACGGTCCTTTTAACTTTGAATGACCTTCGTTCTCATCAATGGGAAGATAACGGGCATTTTATCAATGTCTTTAAGAAGTATTTTGGTAAGAATAATAATATTCCGCTGCACTTTGCCGATTGGATGTTATAAATCTGCTAAAAAGTTTTGAAATCACTAACAATATCATTATCGCTGTTGTTTTTCTATCTTAATTATTTCAATGTACTATAATTAGCGTGAGAGATTAATTTTATGTTCGAGGTATTATTATGAAAATTAGTAAAAAACTCATCCTAGGAGCAGTTGCCGGCACCTTGGCTCTCGGTGGTGCGATTCCATTAGCAACCACTACCAGTAACACAGTCACTGCTGCCACTACCACTAATAAATTGAAGTTAGCCCACGGTGCCTATGTTTATAACAAAGCTGGCAAGCCCCTTCGTACTTATCGCGGCAGCACATGGAAGACCCACCTCAAAAAAGGCGCCACCGTTAAATTTACTGGTGCAATCGAACCTGCCGAGCGCAACAGCAAACACTTCTTCTTACTCGACGACGACAACTACAACCAGTCTTGGCTTCCTTATAAACAAATAAAGGGGCAATATTACTATGGCATTGGTGCTGGTGGCTACATTAAAGCCAGCAACGTCAGTCAAATCGCTGGCAAGCCGCTGTATACCTCTGAAGCCACGGTGACAATCAAAGATAATTTTACTAACAAGCCGTATGCTGTTGGCATTGGTAAAGATAAAACTACAATTAAGAATGGTAAAACCTTTAAAGTTGACCGTATTACTTCAGTGTCAAGCGATCCTGAAGATCTCATAGAATATCGGGTTAGTGGGACAACAAATGCTTTTATACTCACAGACAGTGTAAAAACTAAACCACGGCAAAATTTAAAAGTCTATACTAAATACACTTATATTTCATTTTTACAAACAGCTGATACTTATGACAATTATGGCTCTAAAAGGGCTACCTCGCTTATTCATTCTACTTTTTTACCAGGGGATATGTATCCTGTCGAAGAATTGACTTATCTATGGATCCCTAGTGAAAATAAAGCAGAATTGTTTTATTTATTGAAATATTCTTGGGAACCATTTACACTCTCTTCACCGGCAAACTACACTGGTAATCCAGGTTATGGCGATGGTCTTGTCTATGTTAAAGCAGACAACACTAAGTATGTATCTGGTTCATTCCTAAAGCCAGATAATACGCCCGAGCAAGCACAAATTGAAGCAAAAACCGCTACTTCAGCAGATAAGGAGGAATTACAAAAATTAATTAGTCAAGCCAAAAACATTCCTACTAAAATGCTAGAAGCAGCTACTAACCGTAATTACCATTATAAATATATTTTACAGTTTGCTAAAGATACGATTAAGTCTACTACAGCAAGCATTTCTGCAGTAAAAAAAGTTGTCTTTCTATTAGATCAGGCACAAAATGATGTCATTAACAAAACAAAAGAGCAAGATGAAATTGATAACATATTAGACGGAACCACGCCGTACATCAATACAACCCCTGGCTTTTATACCAAAAATAGAAAATAGATTTATGTTAGGCAATAAAACAGAAGAAAAGTCTTCTGTTTTATTTTTATATTTTTCCGAACATTTGTTTGACTTTATGGAACCTGTGTCATAAAATGTTTATGATCTCGAGATTAAATTAACTTGTTTTAAAAATTATTTTTATTTGAAAGGAAATCAAAATGAATACAAAATCAAATGCTTCAGTTAGCTTAATGTATACACTAGATGAACATAATAACGGACTTTATCAAAGAGTTGTCCAAAAAGGTAACGTAACTAAAAGTAATTGCTATGCTTTACAGTTATATAAGGGAGGAACTTATGTATTTAAAGCCTCCTTGCAAAGCGACATGAACTTCAATAAGAACACCGTTTTAACATTAACTGGTATTGCTGGTGGTCATACTCAAACCTTTGAATATGCTGGACAAAAAAATTCTTGGTTTGTTGGTACTAAGGGGAAAAAATCAACTGCAGATAATGAAAAACGCTTCTGGGCTTCACAAATAGCTCGAGTACAAATTCCAGATAAAACGACACATACAACTAATATCAATCTGCCACGTCTTTCTTACTTGAATCGTGCAGGTATTGGGAAAAAGATTGATGCTTCTGGGAACTTTACGGAAGAAACTTTCACTGGTAAAGATTTATTCCGATCAGAAGCTGCTGTCTCACCTGATTACACCAAATTTTTATTAGCAACTATTGATACTACAGGGAATGGTTATTTCTTCTTGTACAATTTAGCTACTATTAATCGTGAATTAAATCAGGCTGGAAATTCCGATGTTAATATTGGTAATATTTCTTGTTTAGGTTACTTTGCTATTCCTAATATTACAAATAGATATTCTGGTATTGGCTCAATCCAAGGGTATGACTTAGATGATCGAAACAATATCTATATTTCTAGTCAAAAATCAGGCGAATCTGAACGAAATATTTATAAGATCCCTTGGGGAAAAATTAAAAAGGAAGCTTGAGATCAGATAGCACTAAATAATGAAAACGCGTTAGATACACCAGGATATTACACTGAACTAGAAAGCGTTCAAGTAATTAGTGAAAATAATCTTTACCTAACTGTTTCTTATCATAGAAATTCAGATGATGTAACAACACGTAATCATATTTTTGAAGTTTCTTGGTGAAACGAATAGACCAATCGAACTTAACATAATGCAGTTTAAGCGAAGTAGGTTTAATACTTAGAGCCACAAGGCTCAATTTGGCAATAAATAATTGTTTGTGAATTTTAACCCGTATAGCAAAAGGGAAGACTGAATTAATAGTCTTCCTTTTTTTGCTTACTAGCCAATTTCACAATTAGTACAAATTTTTCTGACATTTTAATGGTTGTAGTATGGGATATCTTGATGAAACTTTGATAAATTGAGTTTCCTACCCATACGACTATTATTGAATAATTTCCTCCTTTAAGTATTGACGATTAAGTAAATCAGGACTATTCTTGATTTAATTGAATACGGTTTCTTCGGGGCAGGGTGCAATTCCCTACCGACGGTGACAACGAGTGCGTTGAAGTCCGTGACCCGCGTTAAGCGGTGGAACTAGTGCAAGTCTAGTACCGACAGTTAAAGTCTGGATGGGAGAAGAACAAATAACAACTAATATTTGACTCGCGCTAGAGCAGACTGAGCTGAAATCATATTTAGTTAATAAAAAAGCGCCCCGTTGATTAACTTCAACGGGGTTTTTCTATGCTTAGGAAGTGAAAAAATTGCAAGATAAAGATTATATGCGGATGGCTGTCAAAGAAGCAGTGAAGGCGCAAGGCATGACCTGGACCAACCCCTTGGTGGGAGCCGTGATTGTCAAAGACGGTCAGGTGCTGGCCACCGGCTACCACCACCAGTACGGGCGTGAACACGCGGAAGTTAATGCGCTGTTGCATTTGACGAAGTTTGAAGAAGCGCGTGGCGCAACGCTCTATGTTACGTTGGAGCCGTGCAGCCACTACGGCAAGCAGCCGCCTTGCTGTAAGAAGGTGGCTGCAGCCGGCATCAAGCGGGTCATTATAGGTCAGGTTGATCCCCACGAAGTTGTAGGCGGTAAGGGAATTAAATATCTCAATGAACATAACGTGGAAACGGAAGTAATCGGTGGCACGGAGTACTTGAATGAGGCGTATAACTTCTTTTACCGTCAGCAACGGCCACTGGTCACCATGAAATATGCAATGTCGCTTGACGGCAAGCTCAATGAGGCTGGGAACAAGCGCACAATGTTGACGGGTGAGGCGGCACAAGATGACGTGCAGCAGTTGCGCCTGCGTAATCAGGCTATCTTGGTAGGTGCAAACACGGTGCGCGTGGACGATCCGCTGCTGACGGTCAGGATTAGGCCCCTGCCGCAACTGCCAATCAGGATTGTGTTAACACGTGATGCCAACCGACTTGATTTGACTAAAAAAATATTCAAGACGCCTGGCCCTATCTGGCTATTGAGTCAAACCGAACTAACGGAACGGCACGAAGAAAACGTGCGCTGTTTTACCGCTGAAAAATGGACGCCAGCGAAAATTGTGCAATTGTTGACCGATCACAACCTGCAGTCGTTACTGGTAGAGGGTGGTAGCAATGTGCAGGCCCAGTTTATTGCAGCCGCCTTGGCTGATGAGGTGGTTGCTTACATTGCACCGACACTGCTTGGTGGGTCAGCACTGCCCGTAGCAATGGGCCAGGAAGCATCACAGAAGGTGCATTACCAAGTATGTGATGTCCAAACTTTGGGTCCAGACGTGCGCCTTCGCGCAAGGAGAGAATAAATGTTTACAGGAATTATTCAGACAACAGGTAGAATTACGCGTTTAGACGTTACTGACCAGCATGCGCGCTTAGGTGTTAGCGCTCCCAAGCTAGTTGAAAGTAGCTTGCCGCTTGGGGCCAGCATTGCCGTCAACGGTATTTGCTTAACGGTAACTGATTGGCGAGAAAGTGACTTCACGGTTGACGTAATGCCGGAGACAATGAGGCGAACTAACCTGGGTAGGTTGGCTCGCGGCAGCCTAGTTAATTTAGAACCGTCACTTGCATTAGACAGCAAACTGGACGGTCATATTGTTGCTGGACACGTTGATACTACAGCGGAATTAATTGACCGGGTGGAGAATGAAAATGCGGTTGAACTGGGCTTTCGGGTGCCCCATAAGTATGATCCCTATATTGTTGAAAAGGGGTCAATTGCAATCGACGGTATCAGCTTGACGGTCACAATGGCCCAGCAAGACGCATTTGGTGTCAGCCTAATTCCCTTTACAGTTGCCAACACAACGCTGGCCCATTATGGTTTAGGTGATTTAGTTAACATCGAAGTCGACATGCTTGGCCGCTATGCAGTCAAGCAGATTCAGGCGTGGAAAAAAAGAGTTTTAACGGAGAAAAGATAATGAGCGATCAATTAAACGAAAAAATGACCAAAATTTTAGACCACATGCGGGCAGGCGGTCTGATAATCGTAGCGGATTCACCCCAACGTGAGTCTGAAGGTGACATGATTGGCCTGGCTGAAAAGGTGACGCCGGAGACAGTCAACATGATGATTTCTAAGGCGCGCGGCCTGCTCTGCGTACCGATGAGCAAGGACTATGCCGATCGCATGCAGCTAGCGCCGATTGAAACGGGATCAAACGACACCTTTGGTACCGCCTTTACCCTGAGTGTGGATGCGACAGAAACGACTACCGGCATTTCAGCCTTTGACCGAGCCAAGACGATTAAGAAGCTGGCCGACCCGAGTAGCAAGTGGGATGACTTTTACCATCCTGGTCACGTCTTTCCCTTGGTCGCAAAGGAGGGCGGCGTTTTGGAGCGGACCGGTCACACCGAGGCCTCACTAGATTTGGCCCGCCTGGCCGGTGTTGCACCGGTTGGCTTTATTTGCGAATGCATCAAAAAAGATGGCACGATGGCGCGGCGCAAGGACTTAAAAGCCTTGGCCGAAGGGCTAGGAATTCCCTACCTGACGATTGAGGAATTGATTGAATACCGCAAGGGTCAGGAGAACAAGGACCTGGACATCGAGGCTTTTGCCCAAGTTGATTTTCCAACCAAGTACGGACACTTCATGCTTGAGGGCTTCCGCGACAAAAAGCATCCGGATAAAGAACCAACCCTGCTTATCAGCAAGGGGAAGGTCAAGCCGGGTGAACCACTGTTGCTCCGCCTGCACAGTGAATGTCTGACGGGTGATGTTTTTAGCTCTAAACGCTGCGATTGTGGTGCCCAGCTGGCTGAAGCTTTGACTAAGATAGAAGCTAATGGGTCGGGGGCTGTTCTGTACCTGCGCCAAGAGGGCCGCGGCATTGGCTTGGAAAACAAGTTGCGCGCCTACCAACTGCAGGATGAAGGAATGAACACGGTCGAGGCTAACCAGCATCTAGGTCTACCGGTGGATGCGCGCCGCTATAACATTGCGGCGGAAATCTTGCGCCAAAAAGGCATAAGCGAAATTGAACTAATGACTAACAATCCGGACAAGGTTGACCAGCTGGAAGGCTACGGCATCAAGGTCGTCAAGCGTCTGCCAGTTGAAGTGGGCCTAACGGCAGAAAATAAACGGTACTTGACAACTAAGAAGCATGAAATGAATCATATTTTGAATGAGGTGGACTAAAATGAAGGAAATTACGGGTAATATTACTGTTGGTCAGGACAAGCGCATCGGCATCGTCTGTGCCCAGTTTAACGGTGTTGTAACCGACCGTTTACTAACTGGGGCAATCGCCCAATTGCAGAAGTCGGGTGTACAAGATGAAAACATTGTGGTCGTTCATGTACCGGGGGCCTTTGAAGTGGCTCGTGCTGCTAACTGCCTGGCCAACAGTGGTAAGGTCGACGGGGTCATCGCGCTGGGTGCGGTAATCCGCGGAGAGACCGCCCACTTTACCTATGTGTGTGAGGGGGCCACGGCACAAATCGCTGAGGCGTCTGCCAATGGTCCAGTTCCTGTGATGTTTGGGGTGCTTATGACTGACACGGTGGCCCAGGCAACGGACCGGGCCGGTGGCAAGTCAGGCAACAAGGGTGCAGAGTGCGCCACCGATGTCTTAGAGGTTCTGAGTATCGAAGAGCAAATTGACCAACTATAAGAATAAATGAGTGCATCGTGCTGGTGCTACGCCATTGGTACCGGCATACAAAACAGGACATTTCTTTAAAGAGGAATGTCCTGTTTTTGGTTATTTTGTTGGGGTGAAAATGAGCTAGTAAAATGATTAGTTAACTTTTATAATTTGCTTGATAGAGTAATTTTTTTGGTAAAGCAAATGGGAGTAAAGAAATGATTGAAATTAACGGCTTGCATGGCGTTCCCCAGATTTCTGAACCAGGTTATTTACCCAAAATACTGGTAGAAACGATAAAAAAAGAGAACTTTACAATTGCAGAAGGGGATGTCCTTTGTGTTGCTTCTAAGCTATGTTCGATTGCCGAAGGCAATGTAATTGAGCTGGGTCAGGTAAGACCGTCTGTGCTAGCACAGAAAATTCATGCTCAAATTCCGCGTAAAGATGCCCGATTAATCCAAGTGGTTATTGATCAAACAGGTGATCCAACTGGCAACAGCCTTGAAATAGCTGATAATTATCTTGGTGCATGGCTGTCCAGTGGCCTGTTTCTAACCAGTGGCGGGGTCGACAAGGGTCAGGGTGATACCGTAATTACTTTGCCGCAGGATTGTGATCGATCGGCACGGGAAATTCGTGCTGCAATTTTTGCTGAATTGGGCATCAGGACGAGTGTCATTATTACGGATAGTGATGGCCGTGTTGATAAAAAGGGTGCAACTCAGGTCGCAATTGGCCTTAGCGGACTTAGTGGTTTGCGGGTCAACGAGCATACACATACGTCTGAGACCCTGTGTGATCTGCTGGCAGCCGCTGCGGGTCTGGTAATGGGTCAGCGCGGTGTCAACATTCCATTAGTCTGCATTCATGGTTTGGACTATGAGAAGTCACTTGAGTGCGGAATCGGGGATGTGGTGAATGGAAGGTAGTTATTTTTAGAGGGAGGATAAATAAAATAATTAGCGAAAAAATAATATATCCTATATTCATTTCAAATTTTTTGAAAATCTCTTAATTACAACACTTGCAAAAAATGACACTAGACAATATATCGTCTAGTGTCATTTTTATTTATTATTGATTTTTTGCTGTCAAAAGTTTTGCAAATTCATTTTGGCAGTTATGGTTTGCCAAAAAGGCAACTAGATTATGTTGTAAGCGCATACTAATACCCATAAAATAAAAATATGAACGAAGTTTGATAGGAGGAGATAGAAATGACACAAGATAGTCAGGCTGTTGGGCAAACGACAGTCAAACAAAAAAGTTCAATTAAAACTAAGATTCAACGTTTTGGTACTGCTCTCTCCGGGATGATTATGCCTAATATTGCGGCAATCATTGCCTGGGGACTGGTAACAGCACTGTTTTTGGTGCCGGGAGGTTGGTTACCTAATGCGCAAATTGCTAAATTAATTAATCCCATGCTCCATTATTTGCTACCTCTACTGATAGGTTATGTCGGTGGTCGCATGGTATATGAGGAGCGTGGTGCCGTTGTCGGTGCTATTGCAACGACAGGTGTAATTGTCGGAGCCGATGTACCTATGTTTCTCGGTGCCATGATTATGGGACCTTTTGGGGGCTGGTGCATGAAGCAATTTGACCGGCTATTTTCAGACAAGATAAGAACTGGCTTTGAAATGATTTACCAAAATTTCTCTGCAGGGATTATCGGAATGGTCCTGGCTATTATTGGGCAGTTTATTGTTAACCCCTTGGTGGTTGGTGGTAGCAACATTGCCGCTCAAGGTGTTTCTTGGATTATCTCGGCCCACTTACTGCCACTAGCTAATATTTTTATTGAGCCAGCCAAAGTCTTGTTCCTTAACAATGCGGTTGGTAATGGTATTTTGGTCCCATTAGGTATTCAGCAAGTAGGACAGGCGGGTAAGTCAATCCTCTTCTTGCTGGAATCCAATCCTGGTCCGGGGTTAGGAATTTTACTTGCTTTTTGTCTGTACGGCAAGGGCAGTTCTAAATCGTCGGCACCAGGTGCAGTTATTATTCAGTTCTTAGGTGGTATCCATGAAATATACTTCCCGTATATTTTAATGAAACCACTCTTGATTGTTCCTGCTATTTTGGCAGGTATATCGGGAACATTTACTTTTCAGTTACTAGGTGCTGGGTTAAAAGCAGCTGCCTCACCTGGGTCAATTATTTCAATTCTATTGATGACTCCTAAGGGCAGTTATATTGCCAACTTGGCAGGTATTTTAGTAGCTACAATTGTTTCCTTTATTCTCTCAGCAATTATTCTCAAGCGAGACAAGTCGCTTGGCGGTGATCTTGAAACTAAACAGGCAGAAATGCAGCAAATGAAGGCTGAGTCCAAGGGCCTTACAAATAATAACAACGGGTTATCGGCTTCAACCGATATTAAAAAGATTATCTTTGCTTGTGATGCTGGTATGGGATCATCGGCAATGGGTGCATCATTATTACGTGATAAGTTAAAGAAAGCTGGCATAACAACTGTTCCAGTAACCAATGTTGCTGTACGCGACTTAAAACCAGAACCCAATTTATTAGTAGTTACGCAAAAGGAACTAACAGATCGGGCAACCGAAAAAACTCCCGCTGCAATTCATGTTTCTGTTGGTAATTTCATGAACAGTTCACGCTATGATGAAATTGTACAGATGCTAAAACAGAATGTTAATAAAGCTAACTCTGATAGTGTTTCTGAAGAACCAGCTGAAAATATTTCAGGTTTATTCAGCCAGATTGATTTCGCAAGAGTTAAAAAAATCAGCTTTGTAAGTGGAGACGAAAACGTTGGCTCAACCACAATGGCAGTAAGTTCATTCAACGATGAACTTAAACTGGCGCAAAAGAACCTGACTGCTAACCAGACATCTTTAGCAAATGTTCAGGATAGTCCAGATCAGTTGCTAATCACAACAACTGCAATGGTAGAGCAACTAAAAAGGCATGTTTCACAAGCACAAATAGTTGCTGTTGATGACCTGCTAAAGGACAAAAATTTAAAAAATCTGATTTTCCATTTAGAGTAGTTAGGATTTAGAAAATGAAACTTGATAAAAAGATGATTAAGCTGAATCAGCACTTCGACACAAAAGAAGACGCAATTCGAGCTGCCGGTCAATTATTGGTTGATAACGGATGTGTTGAACCTGGTTATGTTAATTCAATGCTCGAACGCAATAAGGAACTTTCAACATATATTGGTAACTTTATTGCCATTCCACACGGTATCGATGAGGGTAAAAAGTATATTGAAAAAACCGGCATTTCCGTTATTCAAGTTCCTGAAGGAATCGAGTTTGGGGAAAACCATGATGATCATAAAGTGGTAACGGTGGTTTTCGGTATTGCTGGTGTAAATAACGAACATTTGAATGTTTTGTCACAAATTGCACTGTTTTGTAGAAAAGTTGAAAACGTTGCCAAATTAGCAGATGCACAGTCAGAACAAGAAGTAATTGATCTTTTAAAAGAGGTAGAAGAATAGTGAAAGCAGTACATTTTGGAGCAGGTAATATTGGCCGCGGTTTTATTGGTGAAACATTAGCTGATAATGACTTTGCGATTGCCTTTGTCGACGTGAACGAAACAATTATTGATGAGCTGAACAGACGTCATGAGTACACAATTGAGTTAGCGGCCGATGGACAACAGAAAATTAACGTTAAAAACGTCCGAGGAATTAATAATAGTAAAAACCCGGACCAAGTTATCGCTGCAATTGCCGAAACAGACATAGTGACAACAGCCATTGGGCCAAAGATTTTACAGTTTATTGCGCAATTAATTGCCCAGGGAATTAATGCCCGAAAAGATAAAGGTAATGAGCAAAAAATTGATATCATTGCTTGTGAAAATATGATTGGTGGTTCTCAGTTATTAAAGCAAGAAGTATACAAGCACTTGGAAGATAGTGATAAAACGTTTGCTGATAAATATATCGGTTTTCCCAATGCGGCCGTTGATCGAATAGTCCCCTTGCAAGAACATGACGATCCACTAATGGTTTCGGTTGAACCCTTTAAAGAATGGATTGTTGATAAGTCGCAAATGGCAAATCCTTCTTTAAAATTGACGGGAGTTGACTATGCCACAGACTTGGAGCCATATATTGAGCGTAAATTATTTTCTGTTAACACAGGGCATGCTACTGTTGCTTATACAGGTAAAACCCTTGGTTACAATAGTATCGGGGAGGCTATTAAAGATGATCGAGTACTGAGCCAGTTAAAGGGTGTCTTAAAAGAAACAGGTGACCTACTGATTGCAAAGTGGAATTTTGATCGGACGAAGCATAAAAAGTACCAAGAAAAAATCATTAAGCGCTTTGAAAATCCATATATTTCTGATACGATTGCCCGAGTTGGCCGCACGCCGATTCGTAAGTTGGGCTATGATGAGCGTTTCATTAGACCGATTCGTGAAGCAAAGGACAGAGGACTAGATTATAGTAATTTGCTGGCAACGGCAGCTAAAATTTACCAGTTCGATGTCTCTAACGATGATGAAAGTGTAAAATTGCAACAAATGATTCAAGACAAGTTTGCAGAAGTAGTAGTTGCAACAACTGGCTTGAAGGACCAAGACTTGGTCAATGCACTTGCTGGTGCCATATCAGAAGAGTTTAAAAAATAAAATTTGTTTAACAGAAAGAACAGTCATTTGAGATAGTTAAGTTGAAGAATGACTGTTTTTGCTGATGCCAACTGATTACTTGATGATAATACCAGCAGGGGTGGTGAAAATGGTTGTATTTACTGAACGACAAAGAAAAATTTTACTAAAGTTGATTGAAAATAAGAAAGGACTTTCTCTAGCTGATTTAGAACAACAGTTGGCTGTCAGTCAGCGTACTTTGTATCGTGAATTTGCTGATTTAAGGTTATATCTAGAGCAACAGGGCGTAATTTTAATTAATCGAAAAGGTCTTTACCAAATTGAGGGTAGTCAAGGCGCATTAACACAAGTTAAAAAAAGTTTGATTAATCAAAAGAAAATGTATTATTTTTCTACTGCATCAAGACAAGATGCAATTGTTGCGATGCTGTTATTAAGCTGTACGGAAATGAAAATCAATGATTTGGCTTTGAATTTAGAGGTTAGCCAAGTCACAGTTCAACGAGATCTAGACGATGTTGCCGAGTCTCTAGAGGCCTATGGCTTGCATTTGCTGCGAAAAAAAGGGATTGGGATTATTGTTAGTGGACCTGAAAATATTCGGCGGTATCTTTTCTGCCGCGTAGTGTTAAATGAAATAAATGAATATCAATTTTTATTGAGTCTACAAAATAAAAAGAAAGCCATGAGTAATTTCTTGGCCCTGCTGATTCCCACTGATTTGCTAGTCAAGAGCTACGAAGCCCTGACTGTTAATGTATTACCTGAAATAAAAGGAATATACGACCAAAGAACCATATCACTCGTTTTAATGTTTGCTCTAACAATCTACCGGTTTTCCCAAGGCTGCAATTTGAGCAAGATAACTAATGAAAGTGTTGATATTAAGTATTTGGGGCTGACGTACAAATACTTGGCAAATTTGAACTATCAGAATATTGGGGAAAAATTGCCCAAAGAGGAAGTGAAATTTTTAGCGGTTCAGTTACAGAACAGCGACCATCAGGTTATCCCAAAGAACTTTGATGACATTGATCTATCAACTTCTATTCAGATAAAAGAATTTATCTCTTTAGTATCTACGGCATATGGCTGGGACTTTACCCGTAATCCGACTTTTTTTGAAAAATCAGCTTATCATATAGAGAGCTTGTTAAAAAAGAACCAATTACTATTACCTGAAGCAAATTTAGCTTCAATCAAAATTTTAGAGCAAAAGTATCAAAAACTAGCAAATATTATTGCTGAAAAGTGGCAAGAAGTATTCACACAAAAATATCTTAGCGAATATGAGAAGCAGTTGTTGTTGCTGTACTTTGCCAATGAGTGCGAAAACCATAAATATTATCATGGGTTGAGTGCATTGGTGATTTGTGAAAATGGATTTTCAACCTCGCAAATTTTAAAAAGTCGTTTGCAACAAGAAGTGCCGGAAATTAGTCAGATTGATACAACTAAAATTGCCAAATTAAAGCAACTTGATTTGGCTAATTACGATTTAGTTTTGACAACGGTCGATTTACCGGGCTTCCCGCGTGACTATCAAGTTGTGAGTCCGCTGCTTTTAAATAATGAAGTCAAAAAAATCAAAAAATATCTGAAGACTTACCAATTTAAATACGCTAATTTGAAAAAAAAGAAACCCAAACAACCAGCATTGCCGCGCTTGCTAGCACATAAAAAAGAAGTTGACCTATATGCTCGGATAGCTGCGCAAATAGTCGTTTTTAAATTTGAAAACACAAGTGGACAGTTACTAAAGCACATAATTAATGGTATTGTTAAGCAACTTCCGGAAGAAGTGATTGCTGATGCTGAATCAGTTGCTCAAAAACTGCTCTATCGAATTAACTTATCACCAGTAGGTTTGCCTCATACCCATTTAGCGTTAGTGCATACTAGCAGTGCAAGTGTCCATCAAGCAGATGTTACAGTTTGTGAGTTGCAAATTCCAGTTAAAATGCTTGCAATGGATCGTAAAGAAATAGAAGTGAAAAGATTTTTGATTATGCTCGCTCCTGAAAAAGATGCATCTAGTGAAACTCAGGCATTAGGAATGATTAGCAGTATGCTAGTAATGAATAATGAAAGTATGGCTATGTTTGAAAATGGAACTACGAAGCAATTACAGGAGTTCTTAGCAGATAAATTCTTGGCAGTTTTGGAACATCAGGCATAAAAAATAATCTGAAGCAATCGCTTCAGATTATTTTTTGAGCTATTGTTCTAGCCTAAAAGCAGGGCATCATCCTTTAGACCATTACCAACTTGCTTTTGGAAGAGTTCCATTAGTTTTGAGACGGTCAGGTTTTGTTTTTCCGCACCTGCGAGGTCGATTGCTACACGGCCTTGGTGCAACATAATCAACCGGTTGCCATAGCGAATGGCATCTTCCATGTTGTGGGTAACCATGAAGGCGGTCAATTTTTGCTCACTAATTAGCTTTTCGGTCAGCTGCATAACGGTAATGGAAGTTTGGGGGTCAAGTGCTGCGGTATGCTCATCGAGTAAAATCAGGTCGGGCCGCTGGAGTGTGGCCATGAGTAGAGTAATGGCCTGTCGTTGCCCGCCTGAAAGCAAGCCGATTTCGGTCTCTAAGCGGTTTTCCAAATTTAGGTCGAGCTGGGCCAGCTGCTCTTTGAAGTACTTGCGGTCTTGACGTTTGACGCCGGCACGAAAGCCGCGGTGTTGCCCGCGTTTCATGGCTAGTGCCAAATTCTCTTCGACGGTTAACCTGACGGCTGTTCCCATCTTGGGATCTTGAAAGACTCGGCTGATGTTCTTGGCCCGTTTGGTCACTGGTAGTTTGCTGATATCTTGGTCCTTCAAGATAATCTGTCCTGCTTGGATTGGCAGAGTGCCCGCAATACTGTTTAAGAGGGTTGATTTACCAGCTCCGTTACTACCAATAATGGTAACGAAGTCACCAGCTGCGAGCTCAAGTTCAACGCCGCGTAGTACCCGATTTTCGTTAACTGTGCCACGCTCAAAGGTTTGATGCAAATTTTTAATCTTTAGTACTTGAGACATTTTTGCTTCCTCCTTTAAGGTTACGTGGTAAATGAAAATTCGGCAATGCCAGGCAAACAACTAATACTAAAGCAGAAGCCAGTTTGGCATCTGAAGGTTCAACGTTCATTTGGAAAACTAGCGCCAGGATTAAGCGGTAGATGATAGCACCTAGTGCTAGGGAAAGCATCCGTGCTCCAATTGACAGGTTACGCAGCAGTACTTCGGCGATAATAATTGATGCCAGGCCAATAACGATCGTACCAACACCCGAATTTAAGTCGGCAAAGCCATTGTTTTGGGCCAATAATGCGCCAGACAGGGCAATACAGCCGTTAGAAATCATATAGCCGAGAATCTTCATACCTTGGGTCTTAATTCCGTTGGCGGCACTCATTTCCGGATTGTCGCCCGTTGCTCGCATGGCTAGACCAATTTCAGTCCGAAAAAAGATAACTAGTAAGCCAACTACAAGCAGGGCAATCAACGCCCCCATGACAATTACCGCATTGTTGCGCGATAAGCCCCAGTTTTGAGCAATTGTAAAAATAGTATTCTTGCCCAGCAGTGAAACGTTGGCAGCATTTTGCATTACCCGCGAGGTAATGGAGTAGAGACCAGTCATTGTGATGATTCCGGCAAGTAACGAGGGAATTTGCAGTTTGGTATTGAGCAAGCCAGTAACTAATCCAGCAACAAGTCCGCCCCCAAAAGCGGCAATGGTTGCCAAAATGGGGTTGATGCCCTTAATTAGACACATCGTGGCTATAGCTCCGCCTAAGGGAAAACTACCTTCAGCGGTCATATCAGCTAAATCGAGGATTCGAAAAGTCAGATAAACGCCTATGGCCATCAATGACCAGAGCAATCCTTGTGAGGATGCTGAAAGAAATAAGTCCCAAAAAGTATTTAACATAATTTTGTGTTTACGACCTTTCTAAAAGTTATTTAGGTGCCTTAATTGATTTAGGATCAATCCCTAAAGCTTTAGCCATCTCTTTATTAACAACCAACTTTAAATTTTCGGCCTTTTCAACGGGCATGTCCTGTGGCTTGGCCTTACCATCTAAGATTTTGGCAGCCATCTTACCTGTTTGTTTACCGAGCAGTTCGTAATCGATTCCGATAGTGGCTAAGCCCCCGGTCTTAACCTGGTCAACAGAGCCTGCAACAAGGGGAACTTTCTTTTCTTTAACTACTTTGCCGATGATCGCGGCGGCTGAGGCAAAAGTGTTGTCAGTTGGCACGTAAATTCCTTGCACTTTACCAGCCAAGGCTTCGGTTACTTGCTGCACATCGTTAGTTGTGTTAGCAGTCTTAACAACTATCTTAACACCAGCCTTCTTGAGGGCAGCAATGGCCATGTCAGCCTGAATCTTTGAATTGGCCTCACCGGCATTATACATTACCCCGATGGTCTTGGCCTTAGGTACAATTGACAAGAGTAAGTTGATTTGCTTGTCAATTGACACCATGTCGGTCGTACCCGTAACATTTCTGCCTGGTTTAGCGTCCGACTTGACTAACTTAGCCGCCTTGAGATCAGTCACCGCTGTGACTACAAGCGGAATGTCTTGGGTGGTGTTAGCCAGACTTTGGGCGGCCGGAGTGGCAATTCCCAGAATTAAATCTGACTTCTCGTTGACCAGTTTTTCACTCATACTCTTCAGATTATCTTGGCTATTTTGCGCATTTTGGTAATCTAGCTTAAGGTTTTTGCCTTCAGTGTAGCCCCCCTCTTTCAGCCCCTCTTTAAAGCCCTTATATGCCTTGTCTAGGGATGGGTGTTGCACGACTTGTAAGATGCCGACGTGCTTAACGGCTGATTTAGAGCCGCCTTGCTTGCTGCTACAACCGCCAAGCAATAGTAATCCTGTCATTGTGATTCCAGTGACCAATTTTCTAATATGCATTTTTCTTCCTCCATTATCCAGAAACAGCTAAAAATAAAAGTACCCACTTACTTCATAAGTGGGTACTACAGAATTATCTCGAATTAAGAAATCGTTTGCGGTTAACCACTTAGAAAGCTATGGGGCTAACCGCATTTAAAGGGCATTAGCCATCATAGATAAATTCAAACTTGCGTTTCGTTTGAATTCACCTAGATGAACCCAAACGCTATCTAAAATAGCTAAAGTAAAAACGGTTATTCAGTTGTAAGTTTTGTTTTAAATTCATCAGAATTTACCTCCAACCTCAATGAAAAAATTATAAAATAATAAAAATTGAAAGTCAAGGAAAAATTCACTAACTTACTCAATTGGATAAAGGAGATGCAAGTAAATTTACGAGCGAGTAAATTAGCTTATTGGGGCGCCTTGATTGATTTGGGGTTGATACCCAGAGCTTGGGCCATCTCCTTGTTGACCACTAACTTCATGTCACGGGCCTTTTCAACGGGTAGATCTTGCGGCTTGGCTTTACCAGCTAAAATCTTGGCCGCCATTTTACCGGTTTGCTTACCGAGGAGTTCGTAATCAATCCCAATTGAAGCTAGACCACCGGTTTTAACTTGGTCAATTGAGGCGGCAACGAGCGGGACCTTCTTTTCTTTGACTACTTTACCGACAACTGAAGCGGCGGAGTCAAAGGTGTTGTCAGTCGGAACAAAGATTCCTTGAACCTTGCTGGCTAAAGTTTCAGTCACTTGTTGTACGTCATTAGTTGTGTTGGCAGTCTTGACAACCACCTTGACGCCGGCTTTCTTTAACACGGCAATAGCCATATCTGCTTGAATTTTAGAATTGGACTCACCAGCATTGTACATGATACCAATGGTCTTGGCCTTGGGCACAATCGATAAAAGCAGGTCAATTTGCTTTTTAATTGAAACCATGTCAGTTGTGCCAGTGACATTGGTTCCAGGTTTAGTATTCGACTTAACTAACTTGGCTGCTTTAAGGTCAGTTACGGCGGTAACCACGACGGGAATGTCTTGGGTTGCGTTGGCTACGCTCTGAGCCGCCGGTGTGGCAATGCCCAAGATCAAGTCGGACTTTGCATTAACCAACTTTTCACTCATGCTCTTTAGATTGTCCTGATTATTTTGCGCATTTTGGTAGTCAATTTTAAGGTTTTTGCCTTCGGTATAGCCACCTTCTTTTAAGCCTTCCTTAAAGCCCTTGTAGGCCTTATCTAGGGACGGGTGCTGGACCACTTGTAAAACCCCGACGTGTTTGACCACTGTCTTGTCTGAGCCAGCCTCTTTGCTGGAACAGCCGCCTAAGAGCAAGAGCCCCGCCAAGGTAATTCCGGTAACTAATTTTTTGATCTGCATTTTCATGCCTCCATAAAAAAATACCCACTTACTCCTAAGTGGGTACAACAAGAATTATCCTGAGGTAATTAATCATGAAGCGATTAGCCACTTAGAAAGCTATGTGGCTAATCGCACTAAAAAGGGTCTAGCCATCATAGATAAATTCAAACGCGTATGGTTTGAATCCACCTAAGATGAATCCAAACCTTATCTATAGTAGCTAAGATAATAACAATTATTAAGTTGTAGATTATGTTTCAAATTCTTCATGAGAATTACCTCCAGCCTTAATGAGGAAAGTATAAAAGATAAAATAGAAAACGTCAAGGCTAAATTTAATTTTGTGATTAATTAGAGCGAGTGGGTCCGCGCAAAATCCGCCTGCCGGGACGCTTAAATATACCTTGGACGTGTAGAAAAAAGTGGCAAGGGTTAGAAAGCGCTCTATTAATCGGCTATAATTAAAGAACAACATAAATTGTCTTGGGAAAAGAAAGGAGAAAAGTCGATGGCACAATTGCAAAGATTGGTACTGAAACCACAAGAGCAGTTAGTGACACGGCTTTTTCTGTCGCCTAAGCTGAAGCAGAATCTAACAGTCCTGTCTTACAGTACTTATGATTTGGTCAACGCGCTGAAAGACTTGAGCGAGCGTGATCCCTTTGTTTCGCTACGTGAGCCGAGGGCAGAAATGCAAAACTTGGAGTGGTTGCGGGCGCCAGCAGGTGAAAACTTAGTTGACCATTTGTTGGGACAAGTACGGTTAAGCGACTGGACCAGCAGGGAGCAGAGAGCAGTTAAATTGCTTATTTTCAGCTTAGACTCAGACGGCTACCTCCGCGCTGATTTAGCTAACATAGCCACTCAAACGGAATTTTCATTGGTAGACTTAAACCATGCTCGCACGCTGCTGCAAGAACTCGATCCCTGCGGGATTGGTACTACAAATCTAAATGAGTGTCTGTTACTTCAAGCTAGGCAAAAAACGAATTTCGATCAGGTTGCCAGGCAGATTTTAGAGGCAGGCCAGTTGGAATTATTGGCTAGCCCGCAGCAGTGGCCCAAGTCAAAATTCACAGAGGCAGAATTGACCCAGGCGCTAGCTTGCATTCAGACCCTTGATCCACACCCCGCAAGTGAGTATGTTGTCGACAATAACACGCAGTATCTTTTACCAGATTTAAGCTACAAGGTTGAAGACGGGCGGCTGACGGTTGAAAGCTGCCAGTCGCAGATTCCAGAGCTGATTTTTGATGAACCAGCGTATGCAGAATTAAAGGATCAGGCACCGCAAAAGAAGTACTTTACTGAGCAGAAACAAGACTATCTGGAAATGAAGAATGCGCTTGACCAGCGTCAAAAGACGATTATGCGATTAGGTCACTTTGTTGGTGAAGTCCAACAGCCATTCTTAATGTCTCTAAAAAAGCAAGAGCTGAAGCCACTAGGCCTAAAGGAGGCGTCCCAGGCTCTGAACCTGGCACCTAGCACGATTAGTCGGGCGATTAAGGACAAGTACATCCAGTGTCAAAACAAGCTTTTTAGTCTAAAAATACTCTTTCCCCGTCAGGTGACGACGGATTTGTCCCCAGCGCGGATTGAGTACGACCTGCAAAAAATAATTGCAGCAGAAGACCAGCCGTTAAGTGACCAGCAATTAGTCGGAATTTTTGCTGAAGCTGGGGTCAAATTGAGCAGACGGGTAATTACCAAGTACCGGCAAAAGTTAAACATTCCCAACAGTTATGGGCGCAAGCACAAGTATTGATAATGTTAATGGTCACACAAAAAGTCCTAGTGAATTTGGGTTCACCAGGACTTTTTTTGCTTAAAAATATTATGGTAAGTCATTACCAGCAGCTAGGTAGAGGTCATACCACTCCTGAGCCGTCAGGTTGATGTCAGCGCCCCGAGCACTGTCAAAAATGTGGTCAGGGGTCATCGTGCCAATGATGACCTGGATCTTAGCTGGATGGCGCAGGATCCAGGCTGCGGCAATTGCGTTCTTGGAGACGCCCTTAGAGTCAGCTAGCTTTTGCAGGGTGGCGTTGACTTCAGGAAATTGCGGGTTGCCAATAAAGTTGCCCTCAATCTGGCCGTACTGGAAAGGCGACCAGGCCTGTACCGTCATGTGATGGAGCTGAGAGTAGTCCAGAATGCCGCGGTCATGGTCAATACTGCGCTCATCGGTCATGTTGGTATGGATGTTGAAGTCGATTGGACCGGTGTGCATAATACTGAACTGCAACTGGTTAATTAATAGCTGCTGGCTGATGCCGCTTTGCAGCAAATCAACCTGCCTAGGGTTGAAGTTGGATACGCCGAAGTGGCGTACCTTGCCAGCTGTTTGCAATTCGTCAAAGGCGGCTCCGATCTCATCGGGATCCATCAATGCATCTGGCCGATGCAAAAGCAGGCTGTCTAGATAATCAATCTTCATCCGGGAGAGAATACCGTCAACTGCACTGAGAATATGTTTTTTAGAAAAATCATAGCGGGTAGTCTTGTAGTTGAGTGCAGGTTCTTCGAAGATACCAGTCTTGGACTGGATATAAAAGTCATCACGGTTTAAAGCAGATTTTGCGAATGCCTGACCGAAAATTTTTTCAGACTTGCCATGACCGTAGATGTCAGCTGAATCTATATAATTAATGCCCGTCTCGCGTGCGGTTTCTAGCGTCTTGACCGCCTCGTCGACTGTTAACTGGCTCATGCGCATGATGCCTAATGCAACGGCAGAACCAGTAAAGTTTGTGTTGCCAATTTTAATTTGTCTCATAGTGTAAGACCTCCTACCTGTAGTATAAGGCTTTTGAAACAAAATAAGTACATCAAAAGATTGAGTTAAAGATAAATTAAACTTAATAATTATTTGAGTAAAAATTTAAATAATTTATTATTTTTAATGAATATTGTTAATAAATAGAGTATATTATTTAGAAAATGTTCCTTAAATTAACTACAGGAGGGAAATATTATGAGTCATAAAGTCGGGATTATTGGCGACGGACATGTTGGTAGCACGGTAGCACATCAACTAATTATTGCGGGATTAGTTGATGACTTGGTCTTAATTGATGTGAATGAGGCTAAATTAGCTTCGGATGCGCTTGATTTTGAAGATGCAATGGCTAATCTCAATCACCATACCAATATTATTAGCAATGATTACGCCGCCTTGAAAGACGCCGATGTTATCATCTCGGCCTTTGGCAACATTGCCTTGGAAGCGGGCGGCGACCGCTTTGCCGAATTACGCTATAACAAGGAGCGGATTGGGGCAATTGCAACGGCTATCAAGCAGAGCGGGTTTAATGGCATTATCATTGCCATTACCAACCCGGTAGACGTCATTACCAGTATGTATCAAGAGCTGACGGGCTTGCCGAAAAAGCATGTTATCGGTACGGGTACCTTGCTTGATACGGCCAGAATGAAGCGAGCTGTAGGTAAGCGCATGGGTGTTGATCCACGTTCAGTTCAAGGCTTTAACTTGGGTGAGCATGGCAATTCGCAATTTACCGCCTGGTCGACTGTTAAGGTATTAGAACGGCCGATAATTGAACTGGCTCAAAATCAGCCTTGGAAGTTAGAAGATTTGAATGAGGAAATCAAGTTCGGAGGCCAGACTGTATACAAGGGCAAGCAGTATACTAATTATGCCATTGCGGCAGCTGCAACGCGCTTGCTTGAAGTTGTTCAAAGTGATGCACGCGCTGAAATGCCAGTCTCCAACTACCGCCAAGAGTACGGCACTTACTTGTCGTATCCGGCAATTGTGGGCCGCGATGGGATTATTCAAACTCTTGACTTGGCATTGACTGAGGAAGAAGAGCAGCAGCTACGGCATTCAGCTGAAACAATTAAGGCCAAGGCGGCTAAAGAATTTAACTAATAATAACGAAAAGGCTAACTGGTAGCATTGTAAGTGCTACCAGTTTTTGCTATTCTTAAAGAATAAAAAAGGTCATTTATTAAGGAGAAAAATATGGTAAAAGTAGCAGACGATTATATTTTAGGCCTCGATATCGGGACAAACTCATGCGGCTGGGCCGTGACTGATAAGCAGAATACTTTGTTGAAGCTGCGCGGTAAAACTGCAATTGGCTCGCATTTGTTTGAAGAAGGACATTCAGCTGCTGACCGGCGTAGCTTTCGAACCACCCGTAGGCGGCTAAAGCGTAGGAAGTGGCGCCTGAAGCTTTTAGAAGAAATTTTTGCTGAGCCAATGGCTGAAGTAGATGAGAACTTCTTCGCGCGGTTACATCAATCCTGGATATCGCCACTGGACAACGATCGGCCCAAATACCAGGCCATTGTTTTCCCCACGCCAGAAGAAGACCGTGCTTTTTACCAAGACTATCCAACAATCTACCACTTGCGCTATGCGCTAATGACTGAGGATAAACAGTTTGACCTGCGAGCAATCTTTATGGCAATGCACCATATCGTCAAGTATCGTGGTAATTTTCTGCAGGATACGCCTGTCAAAAACTTTGAAGCATCAAAAATTAAGGTGGCTGCAGCCCTAGAATCGATTAATTCTGCTTTGGCGGACATGGCTGGCGAGAACGCAGATCTGATCAAGCTGAAGGTTGCTAATGCTGCGGAAATTGAAAAAATCATCAAAGGTGAAGATGAGGCAAAGACGGTCGCCAAGCTTGATAAGGTTAAGAAGATTACCCAATTGCTGGTCGATCCAACTAATAAGGAGGCTAAGAACCTAGCCAAGCAACTCGCTAATGCTTTGATGGGTTATAAGACGCGATTTGAAGTGATTTTAGGTAAAGAAATCGAAAAGGCTGATCAAAACGCCTGGAACTTCAAACTAAGCGATGAAGATGCCGATGACAAACTAGATGCACTGTTGCCTGAGCTGAGCGATAATGAGCAGACCATTATAGCCGAGATCAAGCTGTTGTTCGGTGCCATTACCTTGAGTAATATTGTCGATGAAGGTAAGTCGCTGTCGGAATCCATGATTGGCAAGTATCAACAGCACAGTAAGGACTATCGGTTGCTTAAGTCCGTTGTGCACAGCCAACATGATCGCAAAAAGGGCCAAAGCTTGCGCCTAGCATACGACCTCTATGTCAACAACCGCCACGGTAGCTTACTCAAAGCTAAGCAGGAATTGGGTTTCAAAAATGTTTTGAACAAGGAAGACTTCTATAAGCTGGTGCAAAAAAATGTGGATGATTCTGAAGATGCACAAACTATTTTGCAAGAAATTGAAGAAGACAACTTCATGCCTAAACAGCGCACCTCGGCTAACGGTGTTATTCCCTTCCAGCTGCACCAACGAGAGTTAGACCAGATTATCAAGATGCAGAGCAAGTATTACCCCTTCCTGGCAGAGGAGAATCCGGTCGTAGATCACCAAAAGCAGGCACCATACAAGCTGGACGAGCTGATTAGATTCCGCGTGCCCTACTATGTAGGACCAATGATTACGCCTGATGACCAGGAGAAGACTTCGGGCAAAAGTTTTGCCTGGATGGTACGCAAAGCAGATGGTGCAATCACGCCCTGGAACTTTGAAGCTAAAGTAGATCGAATTGAGTCGGCCAACCGCTTTATTAAACGGATGACGCTCAAGGATACTTACCTGCTCGGTGAAGATGTCGTGCCGGCCAATAGCCTGCTCTACCAAAAGTATGAGGTTTTAAATGAACTAAACAATATTAGAATTAATGGCAGCCGGCTTGATGTTCCTACCAAGCAGGAGATTTATGAGGGCCTGTTTAAGACCCGAAAGACAGTCACAGCCAGCAGTTTAATTACGTATCTGCAGACCAACCATCATCTCCAATATGTTGATATTAAGGGGCTGGCTGATCCGCAGAAGTTCAATTCCAGCCTAGCCAGCTTTTATCATTTGAAAAATCTCGGTGTCTTCAGCCAGGAGCTTGATAACCCGCAGTATGAGAAGGATTTTGAGCAAATTATTGAATGGTCAACAGTCTTTGAAGATACGAGGATTTTTCAAGAAAAACTGCGTGAAATTACCTGGTTAACTCCCGAACAATTCAAGGCTATATCGACTTGGCGGCTCAAGGGTTGGGGCAGGTTATCACGTAGATTACTAGTAGAGCTGCATGATCAGAACGGTCAGAACATCATGGAGCGGTTGTGGGACAGTCAGCAGAACTTTATGCAGATTGTTAATGAACCCGCCTTCAAAGCGGCTATCGAAAAAGAAAATCAAGCTGTCACTAAAAGAAGTGGTGTCGAAGATATTTTGGCCGACGCCTATACCTCACCAGCCAATAAGAAAGCCATCAGGCAAGTGGTTAAGGTGGTTGACGATGTGGTTAAGGCGACTGGTGGCAAGGTGCCAGCCCAATTTGCAGTTGAATTTACCCGTAACCCGGATCCCAACCCCAAACTTACGCAAATCCGAGGCAGTAAACTTTTGAAGGTATATAGCGATACAGCCAAAGAGCTCGTTGACCAGGAGTTAACCAATAATTTAAAGCAGAAAATGGAAAGTCGCCAATTAGCACAAGATAAATATTTTCTCTACTTCATGCAGGCCGGTCGGGATGCTTATACGGGCCAGAGAATAAATATCGATGAAATTACGACTAAGTATCAAATCGACCATATTCTACCGCAGTCCTTTGTTAAGGATGACTCCTTAGATAACCGTGTTTTGACCGCAAGCCCGCTGAATGCACAAAAATCTGATGATGTACCATTTAAACGTTTTGGCAATAAGACAGCGGTGGGACTTAGTATGACAATTACGCAAATGTGGAAAGTTTGGCAAAAGGTGGGTCTGATTAGCAAGACCAAATTGACTAACTTAATGCTGGATCCGGATCATCTATACAAGTATCAAAAGTCCGGCTTTATCCACCGTCAATTAGTAGAGACGAGCCAAATTATTAAGTTAGTGGCGGTTATTCTTCAAGATAAGTATCCTGATTCTGAAATCATTACGGTTAAAGCCAAGGATAATTCAGCCTTGCGCAAACGGCTGTCCTTGTACAAGAGCCGGGAAGTCAATGATTACCATCACGCCATCGATGCTTATTTATCGGCAATTTGTGGCAACTTTTTGTACCAGGTCTATCCGAAACTTCGTCCCTTCTTTGTTTATGGTCAATATCAACGGTTTGGTAATGACTCCAAGCAAAAAGACGAAACAATGGAAAAAGTCAAAACGTTTAACTTCTTGTGGCCGCTGCTGCAAAAAGATAACGAAAAACACCAGGCACCAGAAGAGATAGTTGAAAACTTTACGGACCACATTGTCTTTTACAAGCACCCAGATATCTTTGATAAACTGCGTCGCGCCTATAATTTCAAGTTCATGCTGGTATCACGGGAAACAACGACGGAAGAGCGCAACCTGTTCAATATGACGGTCTATCCGCGCGCTGAACGCGACACTGCCGCTACTAGAAGTCTTATTCCTAAGGGTAAGGGACTTAATCCAGCCATCTACGGTGGCTATAGCGGTAACGCAGATGCCTACATGGCTATTGTTAAGATTGAAAAGGCTAAAGATGCGGTTTACAAGGTGGTTGGAGTGCCGATGCGGGCGCTAGCTGACTTAAAGCAGGCGGCTAAAGCGGGTAATTATGATGCGGTTCTAAAGCAGACCTTGACACCGCTAGTGATGTACGACAAGAAGGGTAAGCCCAAGCGAGGCTTTAAAGACTTTAGAATCCTCGGTGGACGTGTGCTTTACAAACAAGTCGTAATTGATGGCGACCGTAAATTTATGCTGTATTCGTCAGTTTATATGGCTAATGCCAAGCAATTAACCTTGTCGCCAGAAGCGATGCGGATAGTGACCGATAACTTTAAGCAGGGTGATAACATAGATCAGTTACTGATTGATGTTTATGACGAAATTCTAACCAAGGTTGACCGCTACCTGCCCTTATTTGATACTAATGGCTTTAGAAGGGGGCTTCACAATGGTCGCGAAAAATTTCTGACTCTGGAGATTAGTGAAAAGAAGAATACAGTTAAGCAAATTCTCAATGGCTTGCATGATAATTTGGTTCTGGGTAATTTGAAGAATCTAGGAATTAAGACTTTATTTGGTATGATGACAGTGACATCTGGTATTACCCTCTCACCAGATGCCAAGTTACTCTTCCAATCGCCGACCGGCTTATTTGAAAAACAAGTTCGAATTACTGATTTGTAAATGTCAAAAAGGGGGACCAGCCAGTTGGTCCTCCTTTTTGGGAAACAAAAAAACCTCCGCTATAGAGTTGAGGCAGGACGACACATCAGTGTCGCGTTGAAACATATCGTTTGATTTTAAATCTGGTTGTTAGATCAATGATGATTAAAATCATCGGTCGGGAGCTACCCGACAAGTTAATTTTACCATGTTTTAAGGAATATACAAGGAGTAATTATGGGATGGAGATCAGTTATTATTACCCAGCATGCGAAGCTTACCTACTCGATGAATATGATGATTGTTCAGACGCGGGATGGGATTAACCAGATTCCAATTACAGATATCAACTTATTGCTAGTGTCTACGACCCAGGCGGTAATTACCAGTGCGCTAATTAGTAAGCTGGCTCAGAATCAGACCAAGGTCATTTTTGTGGATGAAAAGAATGAACCCGTCACGGAAACAGTGGATTACTATCCAGGGGCGCGAACTATGGCTAAATTATCCAAGCAATTTAGTTGGGATCAGGACCGCAAAGAAAAATTGTGGACTAAAATTGTTAATCAGAAAATCACCAACCAAATTATGGTCTTGCGAAATTATCATTTGAATGGACAAGCCGTTCAGGATGAGCTGAACCAACTTGAAGTGAACGATTCCACCAACCGGGAGGCAATGGCCGCCCGCAAGTATTTCTTGACTTTATTTGCGGGAGACTTTGTGAGACGTGATGGTAGTGCAGTCAATAGCGCCTTAGATTACGGCTATGCAATCTTACTGGCGAGTTTTAATCGGAGTATTGCCGTCAGCGGCTATATTTCTTATCTGGGTATTCACCATCATTCTGAAGAAAATCAATTTAACCTGGCCTCAGACCTGATGGAACCATTTCGCCCTTTCGTGGATTATTGGGTGAAAGCCAATGACCAGATTACCGAACTGACACCAGATATTAAGTATGGGCTAGTCGAGTTGTTGAACTTGGAGATCAAGTTTAATGGGAAAAAGACTTTACTCACCAATGCAATTAATGGCTATGTGCAATCGTGCCTGCGTTTTTTGAGTGAAGAAAGTAAGGCTTTGCCCGGAATGGAGATGAGTTTAACCAATGAGGTACCGAATGATGCGCTTAATGATAATGTTTGATTTACCAACTGAAACAGCCCAAGACAAAAAAGAGTATCGGCAATTTCGCAAGAAGCTAATTAATGAGGGTTTTTTGATGGTCCAGTATTCAATCTATGTACGAGTTTGTGTTACTAGACAAACAGCCAACTTTTTAGAAAAAAGGGTCAAAAAATTTTTGCCACAAGGTGGCGTAGTCCAGTCCTTAATGGTCACCGAAAAACAGTATAATGATATGCATTTCCTGGTCGGCAAGCCAATCGTGGATGTACGTAACCAGTCCGATCGGACGGTGATTCTATGATTTTGTCATATTCAACCCACAAAAAATGGTCCTTTTCAACCTCGGGAATTAAGATTTTGTCTACGCAGAGTACTGTTGCCTATCGCGACCTGGTACAAGGCTTTCAAGGACAGAACGACCGCTTAGTCTGTATAGATGATAAATACGAGCCGCAAGATATTTCCAAGACTTTTGACTTTGGAGGTGATCTCTTGCTTAGCGGTGATGTTACCAAAAAGTACTTGCTTACAATTGGCAAGACCTACCTGGCCAACATTGATGAAGATAATCGTAATCAAATAATGGCTGCCTTTCAGAATTTAGAAATAACAATTGAAAATTCACTCCTGTTGGAAGATCTGCCACTAGCAATTACTTGGGATGAGGATTTAAAAAAGTTACTCAAGATGGTAGAATTGCACCTTGATACTGACAGGTTGCAAGTACCGTATGGTATAATTGAAACAGTTCTAAAAATACATCAAACTTGTAATCTAAAGACGATTCCAGTGTTTTGTAATGTAGCTAATTACTTAGATGACCAGGAATTGGCAGAATTATCCCAGCTTGTTCAGCAAATGGGGCTGGTTTTGTTTTTAATTGAATTCACATCTGCGGATTTATTGGTTGTACCTGAAGATGCTGAGTTCTATTATATTGACCGTGATCTAGTCGATTGGTACTAACGCCTATCTTAAAAACTGATGATAAAATGTTGGTTTTAGATGGTTGTTAGATCAATGATGATTAGAACTGTTTTCGGTTGTGAATATCCCAGAATAGTGTTTTAGATGGTTGTTAGATCAATGATGATTAGAACTCAGTTGCTTAACAATGTCCATATTGTTCTGTTTTAGATGGTTGTTAGATCAATGATGATTAGAACTTTTTCTCCTTTAAATCTTAATTCACTTAAGTTTTAGATGGTTGTTAGATCAATGATGATTAGAACCCCTGAGTTGAATCGTCGTCAAATGCACTCGTTTTAGATGGTTGTTAGATCAATGATGATTAGAACCAAAAGTAAGGCCAATTGATGTACTAGAACGTTTTAGATGGTTGTTAGATCAATGATGATTAGAACATACGGATTATCTAAATTGTCTGGGTTATGGTTTTAGATGGTTGTTAGATCAATGATGATTAGAACTTATTTGATAGTAGGAACACAATAGGAACAGTTTTAGATGGTTGTTAGATCAATGATGATTAGAACTCACAATTGGATATTATTGACGGGTACCGTGTTTTAGATGGTTGTTAGATCAATGATGATTAGAACTTAGAACAATGTTGGGAAGTCTTTTCGAAAGTTTTAGATGGTTGTTAGATCAATGATGATTAGAACCCATTAAAGATATTATTGTGACCTTTTTTAGTTTTAGATGGTTGTTAGATCAATGATGATTAGAACGTCTAGAACATCTGTTATTAAGCGGACTTTGTTTTAGATGGTTGTTAGATCAATGATGATTAGAACTTAGTAATAGAGCAGGTGTAATTGGTAATTGTTTTAGATGGTTGTTAGATCAATGATGATTAGAACGATTTCTCCTTTAATATTAATTCAACTTAAGTTTTAGATGGTTGTTAGATCAATGATGATTAGAACTCCTTCTCGGCCTTTGCCTTGTACTCATTCGTTTTAGATGGTTGTTAGATCAATGATGATTAGAACACATACTTCTTCCCGGTAAAGTGTTTCTTAGTTTTAGATGGTTGTTAGATCAATGATGATTAGAACCTTCGCATCCGCGCCGCCATGCCCCGTCCGGTTTTAGATGGTTGTTAGATCAATGATGATTAGAACCTTTGACACGGTAGAAGCCGTATCCCATAGGTTTTAGATGGTTGTTAGATCAATGATGATTAGAACACGCACGAGGATTGAAACGTGCGAAAATATGTTTTAGATGGTTGTTAGATCAATGATGATTAGAACAAATAACCATAAGGAATATCGGGGTTGTAAGTTTTAGATGGTTGTTAGATCAATGATGATTAGAACTACAGCTGATTGAAGCGAGCAATGACGTCCGTTTTAGATGGTTGTTAGATCAATGATGATTAGAACAATTCTTGGCTAGGTTTGTAGCTCCTACACGTTTTAGATGGTTGTTAGATCAATGATGATTAGAACGAGCAAGAGGAAAAATGGATAAAAAATATAGTTTTAGATGGTTGTTAGATCAATGATGATTAGAACTTTTCTCCATACTCATTTTTGTAGAAGTAAGTTTTAGATGGTTGTTAGATCAATGATGATTAGAACAAAGATTTTTTATTTCCTTAACTGAGCCTTGTTTTAGATGGTTGTTAGATCAATGATGATTAGAACTCCAATTGATCTGTTTCAAGCGTTTGCTTAGTTTTAGATGGTTGTTAGATCAATGATGATTAGAACAAAAATCGTCATTGATAAGAGTAGATACTTGTTTTAGATGGTTGTTAGATCAATGATGATTAGAACTTCATAAACGCTCCTATCAAACGATCTTGTGTTTTAGATGGTTGTTAGATCAATGATGATTAGAACTTCTAGCACAATCTCTTGCAAAGTTTGCTCGTTTTAGATGGTTGTTAGATCAATGATGATTAGAACTTTGCTGACACGATAGAAACCTGGAAAACAGTTTTAGATGGTTGTTAGATCAATGATGATTAGAACGGAATATACTACTGTTCCACGACGCACGGCGTTTTAGATGGTTGTTAGATCAATGATGATTAGAACCTACTACGGCAGTAAAAATGACTGGTCAAAGTTTTAGATGGTTGTTAGATCAATGATGATTAGAACGATAAAGCCTATCGAGATAACGAAGGAAAAGTTTTAGATGGTTGTTAGATCAATGATGATTAGAACAAAATGATAGTTTTACCAAAACCAGAACAGGTTTTAGATGGTTGTTAGATCAATGATGATTAGAACCACTCTTTTGCTACTTTTTCGTCGCTTGAAGTTTTAGATGGTTGTTAGATCAATGATGATTAGAACGGCAACAAGGCATAAATAAGTACACAATCTGTTTTAGATGGTTGTTAGATCAATGATGATTAGAACTGCTCGTATTGTACTCTCATACGGTAAACTGTTTTAGATGGTTGTTAGATCAATGATGATTAGAACAAAGTGTATAAGGATTTGATTATGTTGATAAGCGCTGTTTGATGAACAAACTGCATATGCAGAATTTATTTACTCTTATTGGAATTCGAATTCTTCCTGGTACTGACATGGGGTGCAAATATTTATAAACAAACTAAGTCTAAAGATATTTTTCAGCCAGTTTTCACCAGCTCTAAAAAATTGAGAATATAGCGATTAAAGGAATATTCTAATTGCTATATTGTTATAATAAAAATAAAATAGGAATGATTATGGCTAAGAAAAGAAAAAATGAATTTGAAGAATTGTCATCGTTGAATAACGAAACCTCTAACTCAGAAATAGAGAAAGCGCAGCGATTGCTTTTCAGATAATTGGCGAAGGCGATTTTAGTGAATAAATAAAAACAGCTAATCTTATCGAGCAACGGGCTATTTTAGCTGCCCTTGCACATCCTCCCATGCTAAAAAATAGTGATAAGGCGAAATTTGCACTTATTATGGCAGACGATATCATGTTCAACGTGATAAAAGTTCCTTCTCAAGAACGAAGGTCAGAAGAATTTAAAGCCTTAAAAAAGGGTTAGATTATTGTCTAAGCGTCTTTGTTAGCGCTCTTCCCGCAGAAGGTTTTATGTTTCTTGATAAATACGCCCAACTGGACGACCCAGTTGTTATTAGTATAATAAAATCGAATTTGGGCAAGGCCAGATTAAAGAATAAATACCCGTCAGAAGTTTCAGAGATTAGCAAAAATATTTCCTGACCCAAAAAGAGGTTCTGCTAATATGCAGAACCTCTTTTGCGGTTTAAGGCTAAATCAAGTTAGTTAATTTACCTCATTTGAAGAATGTTCGGACTTTAAGGTGAAGGCAATGATTAAACCAACCACAGCCAAGGCCAAAGTAAAGTACAGGCCATAGTGAACACCATTGGTAAATTGGGCGGCCTTATTAAGGCCTTGGTAAGCACCCTGGCCCAGACTCAAGAAGCTGGTTGCCAAAGCTGTTGCTACAGCACCGATAATTTGTTCCATAGTGTTGAGAATGGTACTCCCATCAGCAGATTCAGGACCGCGCAGAGCATTTAGAGCGTGCGTTTGTGCAGGCGACATAGCTAGTGGGCACCCAATCATCAGAATAATGTGAGCCGCAATTACGTATGCAATCGGTGACGTGTTGTTTGAGAATAGCAACATTACAATACCAATAATGGCAATTGTAAAGCCGGCCACCGTGGGCCTTTTAGCACCTAAAGAATCGAATAGGCGTCCGGCAAAAGCGGAGACGGCCGCGTTAATAATGCCCCCTGGGAGCATGATAATCCCGGTTACCGCAACTGGTAATAGCAACCCGCGTTGCAGATATTGCGGCAACAAATACATTGCTGACAAAATAATCGCAAAGTCCAGCATGACGCAGAGTGCCCCCTGGGCAAAATCTATCTTCTTAAATACGTGTAGATTGATAATCGGTTGTTGTAAATGTAGTTGCCGGTGGCCATAAAAAAGCAAAACAATAATACCAATAGCCAACATAATTATGACAGTTGGTGAAGCCCAGCCAAAGTCAGCGGCAAAGCTAACGCCCATTACAAGACAAGAAAATCCGATAATGGATTCAAGTAACGAAAGAATATCAACTTTTGGTCGAGTAATTGTGCCGACGTTGGGTAAACCAACTAGCGCACAAATTAAAGCAATAACCAAAAATGGAATAAAGAACCAAAAGATCCAGTTCCAGGACAGCTTACCCAGAATAATACCTGTCACGGTTGGTCCAATTGCTGGTGCCAGCATAATAACTAGGGCGCAGATTCCCATCGCTGCACCCATTTTGCGCGGGGGGAAGACTAACATTGCGACCGTAAACATCAAAGGGAGGATGATACCTGTTCCCAACCCTTGAATCATCCTTCCAATTAGTAAAAGGGTAAAGTTAGGGGCAAGAGCCGCGATCACTGCACCAATAATGAAGTCTATAAGGCCAGTGATAACCAGTTGCCTGGAGGTGAACCATTTAGTTAATAGACTTGAAAAAGGCAATATAATGCCGATAACCAGCATATAGCCAGTGACCAGCCATTGAACTGCACCTGAATTAATTTGAAATGCTTTCATCAATTGGGGCAAGGCGATGTTTAATGATGTTTCCGACAACATACCGACAAAAGCCCCAATCATCATACTCATCATTGCTAGCCAAGGGCGGTTTACTTGTACCCTCGCTTGATTATTTTTCATAGAAAAACTCCTTTCAATTCTGTGCTCTTTACAGCAACTCGATCATGATAACAAAATAAAAAAAGCTTCGTAAGTTTTTTTTAAAAAAGGAAAACTGTGTTTAGAGTTTAAATGTCATTGTTCATTAAGAAAAATCGGGGGGTTAAGTTTTGGATTCTAAGGAACTAGCTATGACTTGTTTTTTCCCATGAATTATTACCAGTTAACATTCGAGCGATAGCCATATAAGGAACAACTGCTAAAACCCAACGATAAAGATCGATTACAAAAGCGACTTTTAATAATTTTAAAAAAGTAATTTTGGACTCTTGCTCCGTGGTTCTCCATTGTTTAACTATCATCAGAGAATTTGAAAAATATTCAATTAATACTATAACTAAAATAGCACCAATACTAAGCCAAAAGTTAAAAGCAGCATCGTAAAACAAGGTTATGAGAGAAAAAATAGCTGCTGGAACAAGAAATACAGAAAAACAGGGAATTAATAAAAAGGCTAATACATAAAATTTGATAGCAAAAGAAATAGTACTCGATTTAATGATTTTACTGCCGTATGTAGCTAAGCACTGCAACCCACCTTGACACCATCTTATCCGTTGCCTAATTAGTTTTTTAAGAGAAATAACGCCCTCTTGTCCGATACTATCAGTATTAAGAAATGTACCATAATATCCTTTTAGCAAACCTTTTAATGAAAATTCACAATCTTCAAGTAGAGAAGAAGACCAGCCAACATCTTCAACCATTTTTAAGGTTACAAATTGACCATTACCGGAGGCTAGAGAGGAGCCCCAATTTGTTCTGGCCATTTGTACTAAGCCATTGTAGATAGAAAATTCAAAATTTTGCATAGTAGACAAATTATTATCTGTATTATAGATGTTTACACGGGTTTGAACCAAATCATATGATGAATTTTCAAAAGAGTGCCAAACTTTGCATAAGTAATTTTCATCGAATCGAGCATCGGCATCAACTACTCCGATTAATGTATTATCCCTTGAAAAATTCATTTGAGCAATTTGATCAGCAGCATTTTGTAGAGCCGGCCCCTTCCCTAATTGGGCGTTAGGCTTAACCCTATGAATGACGATCACATTTTCTTCGTGAGAAAATTTATTTAATAATTCCGTTGTTCCATCATTGGAAGCATCATCGATAAAAACAAATTTAAGATCTATAAAGTGTTTGCATTGCTCATGTAAATTAAGTAGTTTAGACATATTTTTATTAAGTGACTTATATTCATTCATTGCTGGTATAAATAATAACATTGTTTCAAATGAACGTTGTTGATAGTCATAACTTTCTTGTTGAACACTTTTGCTGAAGGACAAATATAAGCACCAGAGCAAATTAAAAACGAAGGCAATTCCACCAATAATAAGTGTGATAGTAATAAAAATATACATTAAAAATTCTCTTTTCTATAAATAATTTCTTATTCTATCATCAATTAATATGAATCAAAAGAGCATATTTAATATAAACTAAAACTAATAAACAAATAAAAAATCAAGCAGTACTTGCTTGCTCAATTTAAATTTTAAAATAACGGTAAGTTATTCGCCCTGAAAGCTTCCGTCTTCAACTTGCCGAATGAAATCAGCCAAGTGCTGGTAGTAAACGTCAGGATTATCGACCATGTGATGGTGTCCGCCGTCTGGTGTAGTTACCAGACGCGAATTTGGAATCTCTTGTTGCATCGTTTTAGCGGTGGCGATGGGCATTGTTTCCTTCTCACCAAAGGTAATCAAAGTTGGTACTTTGATTTTTTTTAGCTGCTTTCTGAAGTGCCATTCCTTCAACTTTCCAGTAATAACGAATTCATTATCACCTTGAAAGGTATGGTAGACCTCGCTGCCACCGAGATCTTTCAAGTGGTATAGTTTGGATGGTTGTCTACGGTCAACGAAGTTGATATTTAAGCTGTTGACGTCGTCTTGGTAGCGCTGGTTGTTGTAATCATTGTGTTCTTCACATTCATGCATGAAGTCGATTTCACTTTGCGGCAAAATCTCCTGGCGACGGCGGTTGACCGAATCTACATATTCATCAATTTCGTCTACCATTGATGAAATAATCGCTCCCTTTAAATGGTGGCCGTACTTAACGGCGTATTCCTGAACTAGCAGTCCGCCCCAGCTTTGGCCAATTAAGTAGAACTGATCAAGGCCAAGTTTGGCGCGAACTTCATCGACCTCAGCTAAAAAATATTCATAGGTCAGGTATTTTTCGGCAATTTCAGGGTCAGAATAATCCGGTTGGTCAGAATAAAGCGAACCCAATTGATCGTACATTGTGACTTGGACGTTTAGTCCTTGTTTTTTGAGCTGGTCTGCAGTATCTTCCCAGTATTCGTGGGTTCCACCAGGTCCACCATGCAGTGCTAAAAGGTGAATATTGCCGTCTCCCTGGGTGTTGGTCCACAGGTGGTAGCCGTTGTCTAAAGTGATGATTTTGGTGCCAGTTTTCATAATTGTTCTCCCTTATTTAACGTTATCCTTTATTTTAGCGCAGAACCTTTAAAAGCAAAATAGTGGGTTAAAAACTGCCTGATTTTCTCCTAAGTAACATATTACCAATGATAAGTAGTGATGGCACCGGGTTCAACTAATTTTTGTTATACTTGATGATGAATAGGCTTATAAACATAGCTAACCAAGATACTGAGTTTAGACAAGTTAAGGTCGCTAGCTTGAGTTCAGCATTTGTAGCTGCACGGGTCCTGCTTACCTGCCTATTTTAACATCTGGTTCCAACTGCACCGGCGATACTTCCGGTGCTAGCAGTTTTATTAGAGGTGACAATACTATGAAGTTTTATACACTCAAGTATATTGAGCAAAATCAGAATACTAATAAAAATATTCTCTATGCATTAATTGCCGCAACCGCGGTTGTGCTGATTGCACTCATTGCGCTTTACCTGCGGCATCGCTTTGACACACGTTACCGTGATCTGGGCATTATTGCCCTGTTGTTTTTACTCTTGTTTGTCGGTACGCAATATGAAAGATATGTGCAGACCAACTTGAATAAGTCCCAGTCTGAGCAAATTGTTCCCTTCATAAAGGCAATTGCTAGAGATCAGGGGGTCCCTGAAAAGGACGTCTTGGTTAATTCAACGACCCTGAAAGATGGTCTGATTGTGCGGTTAGAGTCCAAAAATACCGATTATCAGTTGAATTTGAATGATGATAACAACAGCTATTCTTTAGAACAAGCTCATGTCATTAACCCTGAAGTCAACGTGCAGAATTAGGAGGAAGCAAGCATGGATTATACACAACTGTTTATTAAGTTCGGGCTAGGTGTATTGACACTAATTTTTCAAATAAATGTTTTTGGTAAAAGTAATATTGCGCCAACGACTGCCTTGGACCAGCTGCAAAACTATGTCTTAGGTGGTATCATTGGTGGCGTAATTTATAATGCCAACATCACTGTTTTGCAGTTTATGCTGGTTTTAATTGTGTGGACACTGCTAGTGTTCATTTTAAAATTTGCCCGGGAACACAGTAACTTTATCCGGGCCCTGATTGACGGCAAGCCAATGCAAATTATTAAAAACGGGCAGGTTTTGGTGAAGAACTGTTTGGCGGTTGGTTTATCTGCTAATGAGTTAATGTTCAAGTTACGTAGCCAGGGTATTTATTCGGTTGAAACGGTCAAAAACTGTATTTTTGAAAAGAATGGGCAACTAACGGTAATCAAAAAAGATGAAAAAAATGTTCGCTTTCCGTTAATTAGTGATGGCCAGGTCAACTACGATGTGCTCGAGCAACTCGACCGGGACGAAAATTGGTTAAAGCAGGAAGTTAAAGCAGCGGGTTACCAGGATTTTAATGACGTCTTTTTGGCTGATGTTGAAGATAGCAAGATTTCCTTTACTGGTTACGAGCGAAAATAGAAATGAGAAGTAGATGGAAAATTTAGCCCAAGCCCAGCGTTTAATTAATGAAGCAAATATTGTAATTGTGGTTGCAGGAAATGGTCTGGCTCAACTGGAAGGTTTAGATCTGCTGGGGCAAACTGCCTTTGACCAGACTTTTCCGCAGCTTGCCCAGGAATATGGCGTGCATTCAGTGGCTAGTGCTTTGGAACTCAAATTGGCTTCATGGCCTGAGCAGTGGCTCTTATGGAGTAAGTTAATCAAAGCGTATTCGCTTGACTACCAAGCAAGTCAGACTATGGGTGAGCTGAAAGAACTATTGGCCAACAAGCAGTACTTCGTTGCCACCTCGACTTTTGGTCATTTTTTTGAACAAGCCGGCTTTAATCAGAAGCGGATTTTTAACGCCTTTGGTGACTGGACCATGATGCAATGCTCAAGCGGAATAGGTCACGGAATAGTAAGTGACCGTGAGGCCGTACAAGCACTGCTTGCTGCTGGGTCAGCTTTAAACGCAGCGCTGGTCCCTAAGTGTGCTATTTGCGGGCAACCGATGGAAATTCACCTGCCGCGGAATGAGCACTTTTATCCGGATACCGATGCCAATACTCGATTTCGCTGGTTTCTGACGGGAAATGAAGAGGAGCAGGTGGCCTTTCTGGAGCTGGGTGTTGATGAAACGAGCCCCCAGTTGCTAGAGCCAATTATTCACTTGGTAGAAGAGTTTCCGCAGTGGTCATACGTAGCTGCTGACTTGAACCAGGATGAGTTGCCAATGCGGATTCGCGCGCGCAGTGCAGCGGTCAATGCCAATACTGGTGACTTGCTACACGCATTAAGGATGGAGCGGTAATTCAGATGAGTATTTTGATTAAAAATGGTGTTTTACACGTTTCTGGCGCTCAAGCCAAAATTCGCGGCAAGGGTCAGGAGCGGCCTGGCTTTATCACTGACTATACCCTACTAGACATTGAAACAACTGGTCTCAGTCCTTACCGTGACCACGTCACTGAACTTGGCGCGATTAAGGTCCGTCAGAATGAGGTGGTAGCTGAATACAGTAAACTGGTCTTTTATCCGCGGTCTAACCGGGTGCCAGCCTTCATTACCAACTTAAATGGGATTACCGAAGAGCAACTCCTTAGCGAAGGAATTCCGGTCAAAGACGCCATAATTGAGTTTCGTCAATTTATCGCTGATGATATAATTATTGGTTATAATGTTAACTTTGACTTGAATTTTTTGTATGATTTGACCAAGAAGTTCAAGTTACCTGAGCTCAAAAATGATTACGTTGATGTCTTACGCTTGGCCCGTGCTTATTATCCTCACCAGCACAACCGTCTGCTTGACTGTTTGCAGCGAGCGGGCATTGCTGAAGTTGAAGAACATCATGGCTTAGCTGACGCGATCGCTACCAAAAAGGTTTACGACGACTTCCGCGGACACTTTGATGAAGAACTGCTTAAGCAAGCTCGCGCCAAAGTTAAGAACTTGGACTTGCTGGATAAAGAGCTTGAGGCGTGGGAGCTTGGCTTGCACAATCCGGTCGCTAATAAGAAATTTGTTTTAGCCGCAGGGCTCGCGATGGACAAGGCCGAGGCAGCATTAATGGTTACCAATATGGGTGGTTTGGTGCAAGCTATGGTGCAGTCTGATACGGATTATCTGATTATGGCAGACCAGAAATTTTTTAGCAAAAACCACCCTGACTGGTTGCAGGCCCAGAAGTATAACCAAACTGGTAGTAAGATTAAACGACTATCTGAAAGCTATTTTTTGAACATGATTGCTGAATGGGCAAGGAATTAAAACTATTAAGACTAAGTTGAAAGACTTGGTCTTTTTTTGCAAAGAGTTGCAAACAAAAGTTCGATTAGTTATACTTTAATGATGACTGAATTAAGGAGCGATTTTAATGGCACGCAGACAGCAAAGACGGCGCAGAAGAACTGACCGCAGTGACTTTTGGGCGTTGGTCATTATTATCATATTTTTGCTGTGGTTTGTTTCGACCAGAGGCGGGTCAGACCCCAGTGGTGAACAGACGATTAGCCAGTTTACGCAGAAGTCAGATACTAAGGGGACAATTGACCAAGCTAAGCCAGCGGCCAAGGTTTACGGCGGGCTTTCCCAACAAGACTACCAAAAGTTAGCCAAACAAAACTTTAAAAGCGGGCAGGCAGCCTATCTGCCAGTCAATCATAATAATTCAACGCTAATCAAAAATGCTTGGCGGGTCAACCGGGTCATCTATGCTAACCTCGATGAACTGAATCGGACTTCACATTCCAATACGGCCTTTTTACAAAAACGTAATGTTGCTGGTGATGGCTTGCGGGTGCGGCAGGTTGTTGAACCTACGGGCTGGCATTACAACCGCCGCAATGGTACGCAAATTTATAATCGCGGGCACCTAATTGCCTACTCGGTTTCAGCTGGCATTGACTTAGATGGTAATTACAATCCGGCTAACCTGTCGGGCGACCAGAATAATCCTAAGAACCTGTTTACCCAATCAGCTTTTTCCAATCAAAGAGTTCAAACCATTTTTGAAGCTCGGGTGCGGACGGCACTGAGGCAGAACAAGCGGATAATTTACCAGGCAACGCCGATTTTTCGTGGTAGTGAGCTGATGGCTCGTGGAATTAACCTGCAGGCCGTGTCCACCGATGGTGTCCTCGACTTTAATGTTTACTTATTTAACGTGCAGCCGGGTTTTTTCTTTGACTATCAAACTGGCAGGGCCCAAGTTGACCGGCAAATGCAGGTCAAGGAAGTAGATAATAGACCATGAGGAGCTACGGCATTAAGTCGTAGCTCTTTTAGCAAGGCGATCATTCCCCTGCTTTATTCCTGAATGGTAAGAATTAAAAAGACTGTTCTAGTACAAAAGCTCATTTCAAGTCAGGGAAACCCGCAAAAACAGAACAATATATAATTATTATTGCTAAATAATTAGTGAATTTTACATAAAAGGCCAATTTAAATCTGGAAAGTATGACTGCTTCGAGCAAAGTACGAATTTTCCTGATAAAGACGGTTGTATTAAAACTGATTTTGTCATAAAATTAGAGTGATAAATTAGAGTCAGAAAAAATGGTGCGGGGTTTATGGATAACAACAAATTTGTTGAAGTAAAGAAGCTCAGAAAAGTCTATGACAATGGCCACGAAGCCATTAAAAATGTTAGCTTCTCTGTCAAAAAAGGTGATCTTGTCTGTTTGCTTGGTCCCTCGGGTTGTGGAAAAACAACTATCTTGAACATGATTGCGGGACTACTTAATCCCTCGTCGGGTGAAATTCTATTTGGCGGCAAGTCTGTAGTTGAGGTTGCGCCAAAGGACCGGCAGATTGGCTATGTTTTTCAAAACTATGCCCTGTACCCGCATATGACAGTTCTGCAGAACGTCATGTTCCCCCTAATTGTCGGTAAAAATAAAAAAGCTAAGGCTGATGCGCAGAAGATTGCCGAGAAGTACATGTCGCTGACACAAATTACTGAACTGGCTGAGCAAAAGCCGGGCAACTTGTCAGGAGGTCAGCAGCAACGGGTGGCAATTGCCCGGGCTCTGGTTCAGGAACCACAGATTTTGCTGATGGATGAACCGCTGAGTAACCTGGATGCCCGGCTGCGTCTAAAGATTCGGGAAGAGATTCGGGCTCTGGTTAAGACAGTAGGGATTACAACGCTCTTTGTGACCCATGACCAGGAAGAGGCACTCTCAATCGGGGATAAGATTATCCTCTTTAATGACGGAGTTATCCAACAGGATGATTTAGGTGAAAACTTTTACCTTGATCCCAATAATTACTTTGTGGCCAACTTTGTTGGTAATCCAGTAATTGACAATTTTAAAGTAAAAAAGACCGACCAGGAGTTGCAGGCGAGTCAGTTTACGATTAAGCTGGCTGATTTGGACCAAGCGCGCTTTAAGCGAGCAATTCCTAATGGCGATTACATTCTATCAGTTCGTCCGGAAAACATTGTTCCTGATCCTGAGGGTGTTCTTCGTGCCACGATTGATGACATTGAATTAATTGGACGTGAACGGATTTTGAAGTTTACCTCCGACCAAAATCAGGCCCGTTCGCTGGTTAGCCTGGAGTCGCCGATTAAACATGGCGATGAAATTAACTTCCAAATGCGGCTTAATCGCATATTTCTCTTTACACCTGAGGGGGAGCGCGTTTACTAATGAAGACTAACCAGAAAAAAGCGTGGCTTTTTTTAGCGCCAACCATCATTTTCGTCACTCTATTTAGTATTTATCCGATTTTACGGGCTTTTGGAATGAGTTTTCAAGGAGGCTCACTAATTGACTTAAATTGGACCGAACTTAACAATTATAAGTATATTTTCAACGATCCAGAATTTTGGCTCGCGATTAAGAACACCATTTTATACGCAGTGATCTCAGTTCCAGTAGGCTTGGCCATTTCGATTATGTTAGCCTGGATAATTTTTGATAAGGTCAAACACAAGAGTCTTTTTGAAACGACTTTCTTTATGCCTTACGTAACGTCGACTATCGCAATCGGAATTGTCTTTCGTTATATTTTTAATGGCGACTACGGGATGCTCAACTTTTTGCTCAGGAGTGTCCACCTGCCGGCCCCTGACTGGATTGATGATCCCGCGATGTCGCTCGCAACGATCATTATTTTTGGCATCTGGACTTCTTTAGCCTTCAATATTGTTATTTTAATGGGTGCCTTGCGTAATATTGATCCTAACTTTTATACAATTGCAGATATGTACGGTGCTAGCGGCAAGGACAAGTTCTGGCGGATAACGATGCCGGAGTTGGTGCCAACAATTGCCTTTTTGCTGACCATGAACATTATCGGGGCCTTCAAGATTTATACTTCAGTCTATGCCTTGTTTAATGGGCAGGCAGGGGTCGGAAATTCAGGTACGACGGCGGTCTTCTACATTTACAATAAGTTTCAAATTGTTGGTACTCCAGGTGTTGCAATGGCAGCAACAGTCATCTTGTTCCTGATTATCCTGTTTGCAACCTTTTTGCAGCGGAAGATGATGAAGAAGATAGGAGAAAATTAAATGAAACGAATTCGCTTGAGTGTTTTATTCAGTTATGTCATCTTGTTCATCTTCGCTGTTATTACGGTTTTTCCCTTCATTTACATGATTTTGGGGGGACTGATGAACTTTCAGGAGACGACTTCAATTCCGCCAACCCTAATTCCCCACCACTTTGAATGGTCGAATTATGCCAAAGTTTTTGCGCGGGCGCCGTTTGCACGTTACTTCTTCAATACGGTATTGACGGCTAGCGTTACCACGATTGTTAGTTTGTTTAACTCACTTCTGGGTGCTTTTGCAATGGTTAACTTGCGCTTCAAGGGCAAGGGACTGGTCCAGATGGTTTTACTGTCGCTGCTGATGGTGCCAGGAGAAGCGATTATTTTCACCAATTACAATACAATTGCGCACATGGGTTTACTCAATACTTATGTGGGTTTAGTTTTGCCGTTTTTGACGTCAATCTTCTACATGTACTACTTGCAAAGCTACTTTGGCTCAATTTCAAGTACGATTTATAAGGCTGCCATGATTGATGGTGCCAGTGATTGGGATTATATTTGGAAAATTCTGGTGCCAATGTCCAAGGGCGGTCTATTCACGGTGGGCCTGTTGAGTTTTATTTCTGGTTGGAATTCTTTTCTGTGGCCGCTTTTAGTTACTAATGAAGATACAATGCGGCTGTTAAATAATGGCCTGTCAGCCTTTGCTTCTGATGCCGGCAGTGAGACACAGTTGCAATTAGCAGCTGCAACCTTGACGGTTTTACCGATCTTAGTTCTGTACTTAATTTTCAGAAAACAGATTATCAAAGGAGTAGTGCGCAATGACCTCAAAGGATAAAACTAGGCTTACTTTTTATAATGGCTTGACTACAATTGGTGGACCAATGATTGAAGTGGCCTACCGAAAGTCACATGTCCTGTTCGATCTGGGCGAAGTCTACCGTCCAGAACTCAAACTGCCAGATGAAAGTTACCAGACGCTGATCAAAAATCAGTTGATCGGAGATGTACCTAATTTTTATGATCCTAAACTTACCGGTCAACCAATTGACACAGAGCGCTGGGAACATGCGGCAGCTTATATGTCCCATCTTCACTTAGACCATAGCAAGGCGATGAATTTTTTAGCGCCTGAGATTCCACTTTATGCGGGACCAATTACTGCCCAAATGATGGCACCACTCAATGAGCAAGGGGATTTTCTGCTACCAGCTGCTGGTCATGCGGCAAGTTATGTGAGACCGATCATCGCCGCTGAATACCGCAAGCCAATTGAGGTGGGGGATATCACACTAGAAATCTGGCCCAGTGATCATGATGCTTATGGCGCAACGGGCCTATTAATCAAGACACCTGATAAGGTGATTGCCTATACCGGTGATGTGCGCCTACATGGCTATCATCCGGATTGGGTGCACCAGTTCTTGGCAGCAGCCAAGGGTTGCGCTGCTCTTATTGTCGAGGGTACCGGTGTTTCTTGGCCAGAAGAAAAGCACGACGAGGATAGCGAGGAGTTCACTGGCCCTAAGAATGAACAGGAACTAACTGCTGAAATTGTACAATTGCAAAAAGATAATCCCAAACGACAGATTACCTTCAACACGTATCCGACTAACGTGGAGCGGCTCTTGCGAATCATTGCGGATTCACCGCGACGCGTTGTGCTACACGCTGGGCGGGCTCACCTGCTCAAGGAGTTAGGGAAGGATTATCCGTATTATTACTTGCCAGGGGAGCAAAAATTTGCTGATCTAAAAACAGAGCTGGCAGTTCCTTATGAGGAATTGTTAAATGATGATCACAAGTACCTCTGGCAAGCAGTTGGTAATTATGCTGATTTGCAGGCAAATGGTCTCTATTTGCACTCTAACGCTGAGCCGCTAGGTGACTTTGATCCGGCTTACAAACCGTTTTTGCAAGATTTGGCGAATAAAAGGATCGAGTTCAAGGCGTTGCGCTGCTCTGGGCATGCTGACGAAGAAGAGCTCAGAGAGATTATTGGGGAAGTTCAGCCACAGATACTAATCCCGGTGCACACACTGCATCCGGAGCTGGAGGAGAACCCATTTGGAGAACGGATTTTACCAAAGCGTAATGAGACAATTACGCTTTGATTGAATCAAAAAATTGTTGTTTAGTTTTTATTTTTGGGAGGTTTAACCAAATGAAGTTTAGTAGAAAGCTTGCTGCAGCCTTTGCTGTCGGATTGACACTAGTCGGTACTGCTGCTTGTTCAAACGGTGGAAATTCTTCTTCAAGTTCTGATACGGAGAAGATTGCCAAGGTAACCAAGAAAACTAATATTGTTTTCTGGCATGGGATGACAGGTGTTCAACAAGATACCTTAAAGGAATTAACCAAAGAGTTTGAAAAAGAAAACCCGAAAATCAAGGTTAAGTTGGAAAACCAAGGCGCATACCAAGACCTGCAAGCCAAGATTAATTCAACTCTGCAGTCACCAAATAACTTACCGACAATCACCCAAGCTTATCCAGATTGGCTGGCAACGGCGGCTAAGAATAAGATGTTGGTTGATTTGAAGCCATATATCAACAATAAAGAGGTTGGTTGGGGCAGTGAGCAGAGCTCCGATATTAAGCCAGCACTTCTTAATGGGGCCAAGATTGAGGGTACCCAATACGGAATTCCATTCAACAAGTCAATTGAATCCCTAACTTACAATGCTGATTTGTTTAAGAAATATGGCATCAAAAAAGCTCCTGCAACAATGGATGAGCTAAAAAAGGATGCGGAAATCATCTATACCAAGAGTAAGCACAAAGTTGTTGGAGCTGGCTTTGATTCTCTATCCAACTACTATGTTTTGGGAATGAAGAATAATGGTGTTAACTTCTCCAGCAAAATTGACTTTGCCGGTGATACATCTAAGAAAGTTATTAACTACTACGCTGACGGTGTTAAGGCCGGCTACTTCAGAGTAGCTGGTTCAGAGCATTACCTTTCAGGTCCCTTTGCTAACCAAAAGGTTGCCATGTATATTGGTACTTCTGCCGGAGAAGGCTTCGTCAAGCAAGGTGTTGGCAATAGATTTACTTATGATGTTGCCCCACGTCCGGGTAAGTATACTATGTCACAAGGGACTGACGTTTACATGTTTAAACATGCAACGGCTGACCAAAAGGCCGCTGCCTTTACCTACATTAAGTTCTTAGTTTCAAAGTCTAGCCAGCTTAAGTGGGCTAATGCAACTGGTTATATCCCAGTTAACCAAACCGCTGCTGATTCGGCTGAGTATAAGAATAATAAGAAGCTTAAGCTTCCGGCTAAACTCGAAAGTGCCATGGAGAACCTGTACAGTATTCCGGTAATCAAAGATTCTGGTGCTGCTTATGGTCAACTCAACCCAATTATGCAAACCATTATGTCTGCTGCACAAAAGCACCAGGATGTAAACGGCGCAATCAATACGGGTAAAAACAAGTTTGACGCTGCTTGGAAACAATAAAAACTAAATAGCAAATTTATTTGAAAAGGTCTGTCTTTTAAAGATGGGCTTTTTTGTTGGCTAAAAAAGATAAAATCTAGAACAAAAAAATTGGTAAAGGTTTGAAAGCTCATAAAAAGCGAACTTTAAAGCTATAAATAGCTGAAATTCACCGGTAAACCGAATTTTGTGCATAATTTTAATTGCCTTATTTTGGGGGCTGCTATACAATATAAAATGCTATTGCCAGTAATACCAATACTATTGGAGGATAAAAGAGATTATGAATTTCGGTAAAAAACTTGCCGCCGCGAGCGTTATCGGTCTTGCACTAGTGGGTGCTGTAGCCTGTTCTAGGCGGGATTCATCCATTAGGTCAAACCAAATTCCGCCGGTAAACCAAAAAACTACGGTGGTCTTTTGGCATGGAATGCAAGGATCGCAGGAAAAGGCACTCCAAGGGCTAGTCCATGATTTTGAAACAGCAAATCCGCAGATTAAAGTTAAGCTAGAACAGCAGGGTAACTATGATGACTTGCAGGCGAAACTTAATTCAACTATGCAATCACCCAAGAATTTACCAACTCTCACTCAGGCATATCCGGGTTGGCTGCAGAGTGCAGCTAAGAATCAGCTGTTGGTTGATTTAAAGCCCTATATGAGAAATAAGGCAGTCGGTTGGGGTAAGCATTCAGTGGGCATTAAACAGGATATGTTGGACAGCGCCAAGATTAACGGCAAGCAGTACGGCATGCCATTTAACAAGTCAATCGAAGTTTTGATCTATAATCCAACCCTGCTTAAGCGATATGGCATACAGAAAGTGCCAGCAACGATGGCTGAATTAAAGCAGGCAGCTCAAACTATCTATAAAAAGAGTAAGCAGCAGGTTGTTGGAGCAGGCTTTGATAACTTGAACAACTACTATGTGTTGGGCATGAAGAATCAAGGCCAAAACTTTTCAAGTAAGATTGATTTTAAGGGTTCCCAGTCGCGGCAAGTCATCAATTATTTTGCTGAAGGTGAAAAAGCTGGTTACTTTAGGATGCCAGGCTCAGATAAGTATCTCTATATTCCGTTTACCAACCAAAAGCTGGCCATGTTTCTTACCTCTTCATCAACTGAAACGTGGATTAAGCAAGCCGCTAAGCCAGGCTTTAACTATCAAGTAGCGGCACGTCCGGGTAAGTATACGATGCAGCAAGGGACGGATCTCTATCTGTTTAATAATGCTAGTGCAATGCAAAAGGCGGCTGCTTTTAAATTAATGAAATATCTTACTAGTAAAGGTAGTCAGCTTAAGTGGGCCCAAAAGACAGGCTATCTCCCGGTCAGTGAAAAAGCGGCTGCCGCTGCTGCCTACAAGGCTAACAAGCAGCTCAAACTGCCAGCTCAGCTGGAAACAGTTTTGGCTACTAATTCCTTGTACAGTGTACCGGTAACCAAAAATTCGAATGCGACCTTTAGTCAGCTAACGCCAATTATGCAATCCATCTTGGCGGCTGCCCAAAAGCAGCGCAACGTTGACCAGGCGATTTTGACCGGTCAGAGCAAGTTCGATGCTGCCTGGCAGCAGTAAACCTGGTTAGGTTAAAAAGTGGGCTTGAGCCTGCTTTTTGTTTGTCGTTTTCCGCTTGCATGGTAAGATAATAGCAGTACTAAAACTGGCTCTTAAGACCAGCTAAAGTAAGTAAATAGGGGTGGACCGAGTGATTAAAGAACAAAAATTTTTGGTGGAAACCAATTATCGGTGGTATGACATTAGCAACTTGAGTGAGGAAGACAGTGCAAAGTTACAAGCGGAATTTAACTTTACGCCTGACATGATCTCTTATATTTCTGACCGTCATGAACGCCCGCACTACGACTACGATACGAACACCCATATCCACCTGCTGGTTTATGATGTGCCAATTTGGCCTACTACCGCAATCATGCACTTCACCGCCCAACCAGTTACCTTTTTGGTTTCGGGTGAAGATATTTTCACCTTCCATAATGAGTCCACCAGCTATGTTTTTGACGAATTCAACGATCGTGCCATGCGGGAAAAGCTTTCCGCTTCGCAGGATGTGACTGAACTATTGATAAAGTTTTTATTATTTTCGTCGCAGTACTTTCAGCGGGCGGTCATGCAGCTCGATGTTGAACGTAACAAGTTAGATCAAAAACTATCTGATAATATCAATAACAAGGACTTGGTCAAGCTATCTAACATTGAAAAAGGGTTGGTTTATCTAGCAAGTTCAATCCAGACCAATCTGATGATGCTGCATAGCTTGAAGATATCTGAATTAGACTTTACCAAGCAGGCACATGAACGACTTGACGATGTCTTAATTGAGGCAAACCAGTCAGCTGAAATGGTTAAAATTTCCCAGCAAGTAACGCAGACATTATCAGCTACGTCCAACAATATGATGAACAACAACCTGAACGATACGATGAAATTTTTGACGGTGTGGTCACTAGTTTTGACCATTCCAACTATTTTAACTGGTTTTTACGGCATGAATGTTAGCTTACCAGTTGGACATAGTTCTTCAGACTGGATTACGATCACGGTGGCGATGATTTTTTTAATGGGTTGGTTAATTATCTTGATGAAACGACACCATTTCTTTTAAGTTGAGGTTGATTTATGAAAAACAAAGTGCTCATTGGTTCAATTGTGACGACCCTGCTGGCTTTTATGCTGTACGCAGCTAATTTGCGCCGGGTTGAGCATACCAACTTAGAAATTGTTGGGCAAAATAAAAAAGAAGTTTTGCCGGATAGTAAGGCAAAGAAAAAGCACGAACTTAAGGTTCCTGAGGTTGAATATCCCAACCAAATCAAAGTTGAGGCGGGCAGTGAGCAGGTTTGGGCCAAAAAGATTGAAAAAGTAATGGGCAAAGACCGCAGCTATCAGGTTAGTGTGCAGGACTTAAACAATGGCAAATATGCGCGCGTGGCTAATTCAGTCAAGGCTCACGGTGTTGGCGCAAGCAGTCGAATTTTTTTGCTTGCGGCTAGTTATTACCAGGAACAAGAGGGTAAGCTGGCCGGTAAGGCAGCAGTCAAAGTTAAAAAGGCGGAAGCCGTAAAAGGTGATAAAGTCTTGCAGCCGGGGATTGCTTATGCATTAACCTTTATCAGGCAGTCGATGATGCAAGGCAGTCAGACAGCCGGTAATGTGCTCTTGGACCAAGTTAAGCCAACTAATGTTGACCAGGTTGCTAAGAAGATGGGGGCAAGTGACACCAAGTTTGCGACTAAATACACCGCTAGTCCGCTAGCTACAACGACTGCAGCAGATTTGGGCCGCGTTTTGATCAACCTGTATCAGAATAAGACCTTGAAGCGGCAGTATGCTAGTTTAGCGCTGGGTCAATTGAATCAAGCAAAAAATAGACCGAAAGTCGTTCATACTAGCGCGGGTACTATTTATGCTATTGGTGACAGTAAGGCTAATCTTGCACTGGTTGAAACTCACGGGCGGGTATATTGTGTGAGCGTGTGGAGTGAAAATGACCAAAAATTCACGAAGCTTGGTGAAACCATTAAGCAGTTTTTTTAAAGTAAGTAAATATAAGCTGATTAGTCAAAGTCAAAGTCTTGGTAACTTTGGCTTTTTAAATAAATTAAAATAATTTACATGTTGTAGATTGTATTCTTCAAAGTGTAGTGTTATATTGTACATTATGTTGTCAAAAGGAGGGGTGCAATTGGTTAAAAAAAGGAGCCTCGATTTAGATAAGGTAATTGAAAAAGCAACGGAACTAATTGGACAAAAGGGTCTTTCTGCCACCACTTTGCCCACTTTGGCAAAAGAGCTAAATGTTCGTTCCCAGTCGCTTTATCATTATGTTTCTGGTCGTAAACAGTTATTGTCGCTGGTTGGCGCAAGTAGAATTAATATCTTAAAGCAAAAACTAGTTGATAATTTGATGGGGCTTTCGGGCAAGGAAGCAATTCTCAAGTTTGCGGATATCGTGCGAGACTTTATCTTGGACGATCCCGCCTTGATTAGCATTCTGTACCATCTTAATGAATATCAGCAAGAGGACGCGATTACACAAGAAATCCTAAACATAATTGCGTTGGCCGATAAACTAAACCTACGCGATAACAGCACAGTTTCGCTTCATTCCCTGATTGGTGCAGTTCTAGGTTATGTTTTCTTGGATGTGTCCTCATCCTTTGCTGATGAGACCAGTGCGAAAGCTAATGAGGGTTATCATGAAATGATTTTACAATTAGTTCTACCTAAAAGTATTTTGCAAGATTAGAGAGGAAAATCATTGTGCAAAAATTATTTAAAAACCATATTTTTTCATTAATTGCATGGGTTTTGATTTTAATTATTTCGGTTGTGGCTTTACCAGATGTCACGGGATTAACACGGGAGCACTCGAATGTTTCCTTGCCTGCAAACGTTCAAAGTGAAGTCGCCCAAACAATTCAAAATGACTGGGGTCCTAAGAAAAAGAACACCTATGAAATTGCAGTTGTTTTCAATAAAAAAAGCGGTAAGTTAACGGCTGATGATAAACGTGCCATTAATCAAACTGTTGCTAAACTGAAAAATGACCGGGATGAGTACGGCATCAAAGACGTTTTAGCGCCTGATGATAATATTGCTACCCGCAAGAAGTTGCAGTCCAAAAATAATACTACCTGGGTCATGCAATTAAATGTGGCCAAAAAGCATGCGCCGATTAATGAAGTAGAGACGCAATTGAATAAAGCGGTCAAGACTGCTGGTGTGCGTACCTATGTAACGGGTGCAGATGTCTTACAAAATGCCTTTTCAAACTCTATCCAAGAAGGAATTAAAAAGACAGAAGCAATTACTGTTGTCTTTATTTTTATTGTTTTGGTAATTGTGTTTAAGTCACCAATTGTTCCATTAATTTCTCTCTTGACGGTTGGGGTATCTTTTATTACCGCCTTTTCAATTGTGACCAACCTGGTCAAATACCAAAACTTCCCGTTTTCTAACTTTACCCAAGTCTTTATTGTGATTGTCTTATTCGGAATAGGTACAGATTACAACATCCTGCTTTACGATAAATTTAAGGAGAATTTGGGCATTGGCATGGACCGTTATAAGGCCATGAAAGACGCCCTGAAAGTAGCCGGGAAGACCATTCTGTATTCGGGTTCATCGATTTTAATTGGTTTTTCAGCCCTTAGTTTGGCCAATTTCTCAATCTATCGCTCAGCGGTTGGAGTGGCCGTCGGAGTGGCAATTTTATTGGTTGTTCTGTTAACTCTCAATCCGTTTTTTATGGCTGTCTTGGGCGAAAAGATGTTTTGGCCAGTAAAGAAATTCGGTGGTGAGCATGAAGATAAGCTATGGCATGGCATTTCTAAAGGTACCATGGCTCACCCGATAATCTATTTATTGGTTTTGGCAGTTGTGGTGATTCCCTTCGGCTTGATGTATTCTGGTCATCTAAATTATGACGATACTGATGAAATCGATAATAATGTTCCAGCCAAGGCGGGGATGCTGGTTGTTGAAAAGAACTTCTCCAAGGGTATGGCGGAGCCGTCCACCCTTTACATTAAGAGTGACCACCGTCTTGATAATGAAGCTGACCTAAAATTAATCGATCAGTTGACCAAGCAACTTCAAGGTTCAAAAGATGTTTCTTTTGTAACTTCGGTTACCCAACCATACGGTGAAAGTATCCAGCAATTGTATGTCAAGAACCAATTGAATACGGTTAACCAAGGCGTCGATCAGGCCCGTGCCGGTCTGAATAAGTTGAGTAAGGCAAGCAAGAAATTAGCCAGTGGTGCAACTGCCCTGTCTAGTGGAAGCAGTCAGCTGCAAGGTGGTACGAGTCAACTGCAAGGTGGTGCCGGACGCCTCCAAAGTGGTACTTCGCAGTTGGCTAACGGGCTAAACCAGTTGAATTCCCAGCTAAGTGCTAGTGCGCAAGGAATGGCTGGTCAGCAGCAGAACACCAAGGCTACTTTAGAAAAGAGTTACAAAGATAATCTGTCTAAGAGCATTGGCAGTCTGCCAGGCCTAACTCCACAACAAAAGATGGCGGCAATGCAAGCTGCTGGTGCTGCTTTGGAAAAAGCATGGCAGCAGAGCTCATCGTCAATGCCTAACGCTTCTGGACAAATGGGTCAACTACAGTCAGGTGTGGGCCGGTTAGCCTCGGCTTCTGGTCAGCTAAACTCCGGTGCCAGCACCTTAAATGGCGGTATTGGTCAGCTGAATTCTAGTGTGGGCCAACTTACCGCGGGTGCGGGCCAATTGGCCAGCAACATGCCTAAGATTACTTCCGGTGTGGATAGTATCAATAGTGGTTTGGGACAAGGTGCCGCATACTTGACGGGCTTAGCCAGTTCTACCGCTGCTAATACTTTTTATATTCCCAAAGAATTTATCAAAAATGATACGTTCCAAAAATCAGTTGCTAATTACCTTAGTCCTGACAAGAAGTCGGCCATGTTGATCATTGTTTTTGATTCGAATCCAAGTAACACTGAAGCAACAAAAAAGGCGCAAGCGCTTAGTTTAACGGCCAAAAAGACTTTTGAAGGTACTAGACTTGAAAAGTCAACGGTGGCCATGGGTGGTCAAAGTGCTAAGATTGCAGACGTCAAAGACGTGGCCAATAAAGACTTTCTTAGAACTGCCGCTATTATGTTAATTGGGATTGGCATCGCGCTGATCTTCGTTACCCGGTCATTGCTGCAACCACTGTACATTTTGGGAACATTACTGATTGCTTACTTCTGCTCACTGTCAATTAGTGAATGGATAGTTAAAGCAATCATGGGTAAAGACCTGTTGACTTGGAATACGCCATTCTTCAGTTTTATCATGTTAATTGCCCTAGGAGTTGACTACAGTATCTTCTTGATGACGCGTTATCGCGATATTGATGGTGGTAAACCGAGTGAGCGGATGCTGAAAGCATGTGGTATTATCGGAACAGTGGTAGTTTCGGCGGCAGTTATCCTCGGTGGTACCTTTGCTGCCTTAATTCCATCCGGTATTCCAACTTTGATTGAGGTTGCCTTAGCCGTGATTATCGGCCTGGTTATTCTGGTCTTCATCATGCCAATTACCCTGTCGGCAGCGGTTAAACTGACTTACGAGGGTGTGCATTGGGGCAAGCGCAAGCGTAAATAAGACTAACCTACTAAAAAAGATTGAAAGGCGCACTTTAGCGTATTTTCAATCTTTTTTGCTATCAATTAAAAGGTTCAGAAAGTAAAAATAATCGCAAAGAAATTGTCTTTATGCTGATTTTTGATTTATGATTAACTTACCAAGTTTTAATAGCAGCAAAGGAAGGATTATTATGACTACTTGTCCAAATTGCGGCCAAGCTGTTTCAGAGACAGACAAGCTTTGTCCGAAATGCCAGTTTAATTTACAAAAATATCGTGATGCGTTCTTTAATGACCAAGCAACAGAGGCCGGAAAAGCTGGTTCAAGGGCTACTAGCCGCCAGGCTTACCGGCAGGAATTCGTTCCCAAAAAACAGAACTTAGTAGTACAAAGGATGCTGGAGTGGACCCGAGCCAACAGTATGATTGTACTGTTACTAGGTGTTTTTCTCTTGATCGTGATGAGCTTTTCGCGTAGCATTGGCTGGATTGGCTTCTTTGCTTTGCTGGTCTGGTTATATCTGGTCTGTGCCCGTGCTGATAAAATCGAGCGCTATACCGCGGACGAACGGTTGACTGAAAGAGTTAATCAGCTCGGCTCGAATATGTTTAATAACGTTGAGGAATCAAGTCAAAAGGCGAAGTCAAGGGGGAAGACTGGTGGCCGGCTGCAACAACAAGTGACGGAAACGGCAGTAACCAAAAAACACTTCGGCTATGTGCAATTGCTGGTGGTACTGCTGGCAGTGATCAATCTGATTGTGTTGTTTGCCGGCTCTGGTGCATCAGTCTCTGATGTTACTTATAGTGGTAAAATGTCGATCACGCGGGTTACCTTCAGCTTGGCGGGCCATCTTTTTTCATCAAGTACAACTCTGCTGTCCGGCATTTTACTCTGTCTCATCTGGTTATTATTGGTCTGCATTCCGATTTTGATTGTTTACCATACTTTGCGCAGTACTAGAAAGGGCCAGATTATTGCCTTTCTGTTATCAGTAATTGAAACAGGGTTTCTGATTTACTTACTCTTAAGGCTGTCAAACAATTCGCTGTCCAATACTGGATTTTTGCACAGGATTACGAGTGAACTACTGGTATATGCAGTCTCAATTGGAGCTTCGACTTACTTTTTGATTTTGTCGAGTATCATGACGACTGCACTGTCTGGTTACAGTCTAATCAGCAAGAAGAAATAAAATAGGGTCTGAGCAAAAGTCCGCTTTAAGCCAAACTAAAAAATTTTACAATTTAAAAAGACTGACAAATCGACGTTTGTTAACGTGATTTGTCAGTCTTTTTGGTTAGATTAGATTTCTTTTCAGGCTCTTTTGGTAAGCTTTACTTACTTTGCATGTCAATTACCAGGTGCTCATTGACAAAGGCCATCATGCCTAGTTCGCTTAACTCGCGACCATAACCGGATTTTTTGACGCCACCAAAAGGTAATTCGCCGGAGCTAATCCAAGTACCATTAATTACGGTCATGCCCGTTTCTATTTGCGCAGCTACGTTGCGAGCACGTTCAATATCGGAACTTAGCACGGAGGAACCGAGGCCATAACTAGAATCATTGGCCAGGGCAATGGCTTCTTCCTCGTCCTCAACTTCATAGACAATTGCGACGGGTCCAAAGAATTCCTGGTCAAAGGCAGGATTATCGCGATCGACATTAGTCAGGATGATTGGGCGGAAAAAGGCGCCAGCTGAATCAATTTCTGGATATTCGTAAAAAACTTTTGCTCCACCAGCGATTGCGGCTTGCACTTGCTGGGTTAGCTTTTCTTTGGCACCAGCTGAGTTCATTGGGGCCAAGGTCGTCTTAGGATCGAGGGGGTCCCCCGGTTTAAGACTTGCAAAGACCGCCTTTAATTCTTTAAGAACTTCCTGGTATTTTGACTTGGCGACAATCATTCGTTTGGATGAGGTACATACCTGCCCAGCATTGTAAGTTCTTGCCGAGCTGAGCGCTTGCTTTAAAACAGCCGGATCAACATCATCCAGGATAATAAAGGCATCATTACCGCCGAGTTCCATAGTTGATTTTTTGAGGTTTTTACCAGCGTTTTCGGCAACGGAGGCACCCCCGCGTTCCGAACCAGTTAAGGCAACACCCTGAATACGGGAATCAGCAATAATGGTGTCCAATTGGTCATAAGTAGGGAAGAGGTTAATTAAACTACCTTCTGGTGCGCCCGCCTGTTTAACAATTTTGGTAATTAATTCAGCTGAACCAGGAACGTTGTGAGCATGCTTGAGCAGAACCGGGTTGCCAACGATAAAGTTGGGTGCAAAGACTCTAATAACTTGGTAAAGAGGGAAGTTCCACGGTTCACAGGCCATAATTACGCCAGTTGCTTGTTTCAAGTAGTATGCCTTGCCTAGTTGTGAGTCAATGGGCTGCGGCTTCAACATGTCTGGCCCCTTGTCTGCGTAATAGTCACAAATTGAAGCACACAGGTCAACTTCACCGCGTGATTCTTCAATCACTTTGCCCATTTCACGGGTCATTATTTCTGCCATCTCCTCCTTCTGCTGACGCAGTTCGGCAGCTATTTGACGCAGGGTCTTACTGCGGCCTGAGGGACTTTCGTGACGCCATTTTTGATAGAGTGCGTGGGCAAGACTGATAGCATCTTCAATTTGGGCATTGGTTGAATTCTCATAATTGGCAAAGTTTTCGTTTGTAAATGGATTAATCGATTGATATTTAGCCATAATGGATCTCCTTAAAATATTTTGCAATTTGCAATTGATAAGTGGACATTACTCATTATAAAACGTTTTCACAAAAGTTGTTATGCATTAGCACAGTTTTTACTAATTATTAATAAGTAAAAAAGTGGTCAGCACAATCTGGCGACTAACTTCACTTTTGGGTTAAATAAGCCACTGATTCATTGAGATACTCATCTGCATAGGCCATTGCATGACGAGTTCCTGGTAGCAGTTTGAGGTCAACTCCATGATCCTTTTGGGCAAGCATATTAATAAAATCGAGCAGGTAGTCAGTAGGAGATAATTCATTGGTGGAATTAATCATCATTAGCCGGTGTAAATTTTGATAGTTATAAGCTTTAGCATCAAGTTCTGGTAATCTTTGCTGGTTGTTTGCCCCAATATAAGTGAGGGTAAAGTACTTGTAAAAAGAATCGCTGATTGCGCGTGGATCGGTCAGACCTAGTTCGCTTTGGGCATCAACTGCAGCCTTGACTTCTTGGTGGTCCTTGATCCAGCTAGAATAATTGACCGGTGCAGACCAGGTAACGGTTGGGAAACCATACCGACCAGCCAGGTAGAGCGCCAATACGCCGCCGCTGCTGGCACCAATTTGTATGATGGCGGATGGGCTAGTTGAATTTTGCTTGAGGTAGTCACTTTGAAGTAACCATTCGACAAAGTTAACACTATCTTGGTGGGCAGCCGGAAAGAGGTTTTCAGGTGCAAGCCGATAATTAGGGGCAAAAACCGTCAAGCCTTGTTCAGCGCAGCTAGTGCATAAGTCGGTTAGGTTGCTTTTATCGCCGCGAATCCAGCCACCACCATGCCAAAAAAGCAAGATCTTACCTGTTGCTTGGGCGGGTGCGTAAACGTCAACAGCTAGCTGCCGTTGTTCATCATAAATAATGGCATTACTAATTTTAATCATCTATTTTACCTCCAATAAGTATAGCTATAGTCACATTATACGTTAAAATCAACTGGTCTTCACTTTGCTAATAAAGATAAATTTTAGCTCATTGGCTGTTTAGAGACTGGTGCGCGCTTTCAGTCGGAAGTAAGTCGTACCGGCTGAAAGATTGATTTTTAAACTGGGCTGATTATTAGCTATACTGAATTAAATGATGAAAGCGTTCTAACTAACGCGGAGGAAAACAAATGAACGGAGTGACCATTAATCTAAAAGGAATAATATTTGACATGGACGGGGTTATCGTAGATACCGAATAGCATGATTTTCAAATTCAAAAAGAGTTTATCGCTACGTTTAACCCAAATCATAATTTCTCTGAAGCAGATTTTTTACAATTAGTGGGAAAATCCTATAATGATTTATATACCCTCCTGCAAAAATTTTTAAACGATAAATTGTCTATTAGAGAAGTTGAACGTGAATTTAATTGCTTTTCTGAAAAGCAATACCAGAATATTGACTATCAAAGCCTGTTTAGAAAGGATCTCTTACTTATTTTAGAATACGCTAAAGAGCATAACTTATCGTTAGCCGTTGCATCTTCATCAACACGAGAACATATTTTAGAAGTTTTAGAAGCTTGTCAGATATAAGCATATTTTGATGTGATTAACAGCGGGGAAGCTTTATTGCAAAGTAAACCCAACCCGGAGATTTATTTTAAAACCTTAACCGAGTTACACCTAGCTGCTGCTGAGTGCCTCGCCGTAGAAGATTCTTATTACGGCATTGCTGCTGCTAAAAATGCTGGGATAAAAACCATTGCGTATCAAGAGACCCGGATGAAGATAGACCAATCTAATGCCGATGTGTGCAAAGAATATGTTAGAAGTGCTCAAATACGTTAAGCAAGCTGCAAGTTTATAATACTGGTGAAAAGGGGACAGGCATTAAAGCCCTCTTTTTAATGCCGATTATCACTGTGAAATTTCATTATTTAGCTGCAGAATAGTTGAAAAAGTAATCATCTAACTAATTTTTTGGTAAAATGGAGCATAACATTGGAGGTAAACTATGCATCTGTCAGCTAAAGCTAGTCGAAGATTAATCAATATTTTGACCGTGGTCAGCGGAATTATCATCATCTTATTATGCATCTATTGGTATCGCTTAGGCGTTTTTACTGATCAAGCAAAAATGAAAGCGTACTTGGCGGATAAACGAATTATTGGTCCACTGATCTTTGTCTTAATTCAAATTATTCAAGTAGTTATCCCTATCATTCCGGGAGGCGTATCACTTTTAGGCGGGGTTATTTTTTTCGGCCCAGTCGCTGGCTTTATTTATAACTACGTTGGTATTTGTATTGGCTCAATTATCAATTTTTTCCTGGCCAGATTTTATGGCCGTCCTTTTATTTTGCATATTGTTTCTGAGCGAACATTAGACAAGTACATGAAGTGGACGGAGAATCAACGCAAGTTTAACTGGTTTTTTGCCATTTGTATCATAGCGCCAATGGCCCCTGATGATGTTCTCTGTTTATTGGCTGGTCTGACCGACATGAAGTTTTGGACCTACTTTTGGATCATCATGTTGGGTAAGCCATGGACAATCGCAGCCTATAGTATTGCTTTGACCTTTGGGATGGACTGGTTGGTTAAGCTGGTCGGTAAGTGATGGCCGGACGCATTTATTTACGTTCATTTAAGTTGGCAGATGCCCCGACGTTGTTAAAGTGGGGACAAGATAAGTATTATCAACATCTGGCGGGATTTAGGCAGTACCATAACTTGGCTGCTGCTGAAACGGCGGCCGGACAATATGCTGCGCGCAAGTATAGCTATGCGGTTTGTCTAACCGAAAACCAGCAGCTGATTGGTCTGGTTGAACTGTATGAGCGGGGAACGGATGAGCGTGAACTACTAAAGACCAAGGAAGTCGGCTTTTTGTTAGACAAAGAGTTTTCTGGGCAAGGTTATATGACTGAAGCGTTAAAATCCTTGTTTGAATACGCCTTTAAGCAGTTAGGACAAGAGGAGATTTGGGCAGGTACTTTTAAGCAGAATCAGCGTTCGCAACACTTACTCCGACGCCTGGGCTTCCAATATATGTACTCAGTTGATTTGGGCATGATCAGCCGCCTGTTTGCTTATGAAGAAAAATACTATTTGCTTAAAAAAGAAGAATGGCTTAAAATAAACTTAAACACGGAATCCTAAGGCTGTTTTAGAGAGCTCACGTGGTGGTGCAAGTGAGTAGAAGCCGTTTCCAGGTTCCATTAAGTGGGCAATTAATAGTTGCACGGATTGCGGCTCCGTTATCGCCATAATGAGTGCAACTGTCGTAGGCAGTTGAAGCTGGGTGGTACCGCGAAGTCATGTATGAGCCAATTCGTCCCAATTTTAGGGATGAATTGGCTTTTTGATTATTTTTAATATGGAGGAGCAAAATGTTAGATATTAAAGTAATTCGCGAAAATTTGCCGTGGGCCAAGGAGAAGCTGGCTACGCGTGGGATTAAGCCAGAGGAACTAGATGAATTAATCAAGATTGACCAAGAGCGACGCGCAGGTTTGAAGCGCAGTGAAGAGCTCAAAGCTCAGCGGAATCAGGTCTCTAAGCAAATTGCAGCAGCTAAACGCAACCAAGAAGATGCTGGGCATGCCATCACAGAAATGCGTGAAGTCGGAACTCAAATTAAAGATTTGGATGATCAGGTTAATGAATTAACCAACAAGCAGAACGATATCATCCTTAGACTGCCGAATTTTCCGGCTGATTCGGCGCCGGTTGGTCCAGATGAAAGTTATAACCAGAAAGTTCGCAGTTGGCATGAACCAGCTAAGCTCGCTTTTGAACCGAAAGCTCACTGGGACATAGGTACCGACTTAGATATTCTAGACTGGGATCGTGGTGCTAAGGCTTCCGGTGCGCGTTTTGTTTATTACAAAGGTGCGGGAGCCCTGCTTGAACGGGCGGTCTTTAACTTTTTCTTAGATGAAAATACGAAAGCTGGTTATACTGAAATAATTCCGCCATATTTAGTCAACGATGAATCGATGCAAGGAACGGGCCAATTCCCAAAATTCCGTGAGGATGTTTATACGATTGTTGACAATGATAATCCGGATCAGCCGCGAGACCTAACCCTAATCCCAACTGCTGAGGTACCGCTGGTTAACTATTTCAGAAATGAAATTATTCACGATGGTAAACTGCCAATTAGCGTAACTGCGCTTTCA